>JADFMC010000082.1 GCA_022564085.1 Fidelibacterota bacterium
CTACAAAGTAACCCGGCGCGGCAACATAGTGAGTCAGGTCTGCGCTGTGCTCGATCAGCACCAGGACGAATCGGGCATCATCTACTGTATCCGGCGCAAAGATGTGGACCGGCTGTGTGCGGACCTCACCGACAAAGGCTACCGCGTATTGCCCTATCATGCCGGTATGGAAAACAGGGAGCGCAGGATCAACCAGGAGGCCTTCATCCAGGAGCGGGTCAATATTATCATCGCCACTGTGGCGTTCGGTATGGGCATTGATAAGTCCAATGTGCGCTACGTGATTCACGCCGGCATGCCCAAGTCGCTGGAACACTACCAGCAGGAAAGCGGGCGGGCGGGCCGCGACGGCCTCGAGGCTGACTGTATCCTGTTCTATTCGGGCGGCGACTACGGAACCTGGCAGCGAATTATGGGGGAAATGGATCCGGAACCCAAGGAAATTGCCATTGGAAAATTGCAGGATATTTTCAATTTTTGCGCTGGCGTCACCTGCCGGCACCAGTCGATTCTCAACTATTTTGGCCAGGATCTGGATAGAGCCAACTGCGGCGCCTGTGACGTCTGCCTGGGCGATCTGGACCTCATGGAAGACTCGCTGGTGGCTGCCCAGAAAATTATCTCCTGCATTTTGCGCCTGGACGAGCAGTTCGGCGCGGACTACACGGCCCTGGTGCTGACAGGTTCGCGCGACCAACGAATCCTGGGGAATGGCCATGACGCGCTGAGCACCTACGGCCTGCTATCAGACTACAAGAAGCGCATTACACGGGACTGGATCGAGCAGCTGGTGGCCCAGGGATACATTCAAAAGAGCGGGGATTTCAACGTCCTGGCGGTCACGACACAAGGAAGGCGTGTCCTGCAAGGAATAGAGACGCCCCGCCTGCTCAAACCGGCAAAGAAACCCGCCCGGGTGTCCAGGGTCGCACAAGCATCGTGGGAAGGTGTCGATAAAGACCTGTTCGAGGCGTTGCGAAAGTTGCGGTGGAAGATTGCGAAAAGAAAGAGCATGCCGGCCTACATTGTCTTTGGCGACGCCGCGCTACGCGACATGGCCCGGCGACGGCCTGCCACTCCCGAGGAGTTCCTCCAAGTCAGCGGAGTAGGGAGGCAAAAGAGCAAAGAATACGGCACCGCATTCCTTACTGCCATCAAGGATTATTACCTGGCAAATCCGGTTGAGCTTACCCGGTTCCCGGAGCAACAGGGTGTATCGAAAACATCCGGTATTGAGGTGACAGATTGGTAATATCCAAGAGCGTACCAAAAATGAACTGCAGAATAAGGTGAGCCCCTGATGAGAAAACAACGCGAGGATCGATACCGCTGAAATAGCAGATATCTTTGGCTGCCGGTTGACATTCGATATAGACTAATAAAATCGGGTTCGCTAAGGTAAAGATACCAGGGGGGGAACACGTTGCCAGGGCATCGCCATGATTGGCCGGGAAATTTACGTCAGGCAAAACTCAGGGGCCTGGGAGCGCTGTTAAGCCTACCGTGGTAATCAAGGGGATCATAACTTCACCTGCAGCGAGACACATTCGAGACGCCATTGGGGGGACATCACCAGCGGCGGGAACATGCATGGCGGTAAGTCCCTATGCCAGGCGCTCCAGCACATAGCAGACAATGAAAGCGCATTACCTGGGCCATGTGGTGTTTTATGTGCGGGATTTGACCGTGTCGGGGGCCTTTTACCGGGACCTGCTGGGCTTTAGCGAAGTAGGATCATGGCCGGGGAGAGCCATGGCCCTCACCGCGGGGCGGACCCATCATGAAATTCTACTCATCGAGGTGGGTGATGCGCCGGGTCCCCCGCACAACCACCGGCTGGGGCTGTACCATATCGGCATTAAGGTGGGTGATTCGCTGGACGAGCTGCGGGCGGTGCGGGACGAGCTGACGGCGGCGGGGGTCCCCATCGAGGGCATGAGCGACCACACGGTGACCCAGAGCCTTTACCTGCGGGACCCGGACGGCAATGAGGTGGAGCTGTATGTGGATGCCGACCCGGCTATCTGGAAGGACGACCCGGGGGCGGTCATGGCGGCCATCAAGCCGCTTCAGTTATGAGCATTCATGGAGATAGGGTGAGGAGCGACCTATGATCCAACTGGAAAAATTCCACCGGTTACACGAGGACGGGCGACTTAGCCGTCGCACCAGGAACCTGCTGGGACAGGGAACCGGTGAATGGTGGCTGGACGAGGGGCAGACCGGGAAGATGCTTTATGCTTAAGTCCCACCTGCTGCCCCTGCTATCGGACCTGGTGGTAGCGGTCCACCTGGGATATGCCGCCTTCGTGCTGGTGGGTTTAGTCCTGATTTTGATGGGGGCGGTGTTTCGGTGGCACTGGATTCGCCAGCGGGCCTTCCGCTGGGTGCACCTGGGTTGCATCGGTCTGGTGGCCGTCGAGGCCATCGTGGGGCAGAGCTGCCCGTTGACGCTCCTGGAAAACTGGCTGCTGACGGTATCAGGGCAAGCCGGTTATGGGCGCTCCTTCATTGGGCACCTGCTATACGAGCTGCTCTACTACGACCTCGCTCCCTGGATTTTTACGGTGGCCTACGTCGGTCTGGCGCTCCTTACGGCCCTGACCCTGGTGCTTGTGCCACCCACTCGGCGGACACGAGCAGTGGCCTCCATGACATCTGTAATGAACGAAATAAACAATCCCATATAATCGAGGAGACATCCATGGGACGATTCATTGACATCGGCAAGGCCTTCGAGGCGGCCCTGTTCAGCGGCGACCAGGAGGCGATCAGGCAGACCATGCACCCTGACATGGCCTATGAAATGTTGGGCCGGCCTCCCCTGGGCGGGCGATTCGAAGGCCGGGAGCAAGTGATCGCTTCCTTCGAGAATCGCGAAGTGGGCCTGGGGCCGGGCTTCGAATATGAGCAGATCAGCCGGGACTGGTCCGAGGATGCAGCCAGCGGCAAAGTGTTCGTGGAGATCTACGAGAAGTCCTGGCTGGCGAAATACCCCGACGACCTGCTGATCGTGCGCACCTGCTCGGTACTGACATTCAAGGACGGCAAGATCATCAGTATCATCGACTACACCGACAGCCAGGCTTACGCCGAGTTCAAGGAGCGACACGCGGCCGATATACCCAAATTCGCCAAGGGATAATACGATGAATCTCTGGAACTAAGCGCAGAACAAGGTGTTAATTTCCTAGTCCCATGCGGAATCTGGTCACCACAATCGCCCTTGGTGCTGTCATGTTTTACACCGTGGCCCCTTTCCTGTTGGACATGCACCGCCACTGCCTGGGGCATGATTGGGACTTGACCGTTACCATGCCCTGGCAGGAGCAGTCCGACCACGGTGTCCACCATCAGGACTGCAACTGGGTGCGGGGTACCAGGGACCAGCAGGCCGTCCTGGCCCAGTTAGCCGGCACCGTCGCGGCCAGATGGAATTCCCCCTGGCTGGCGGCTCCGGTGGTTCACCTGACCGGTAGCTCCTATCCTATCTTTGCAGGCCGCGCCCCACCGTCGATTCTCCTCTAGACTCCCGGAGCGGTTAAGTCCGGTCCCTTTCACTGAACGCACCACTCACTCCATGAGGAAAATGAATGAACGTGCATACGGCGCGGTCTTTAATAATTGCGGTTTTATTTACGGGCTATCTCTCGGCGCAGGGGATAGCCGTCCAGCCCCGGTATGCCGACTTATCTTTGAGCAGTCTGTTCTCCAGCGGTTGGTCTTCGGCCGCAGCTGAAGAGCTGCTTGCGTTGCAAGGGGGCGCCCACGACCCCAACAAGCGGGGCTTTACGGTGCAAAATGTTGAACTTTCCTTGATGGGGGCCGTCGACCCGTTCCTGCGCGGTGAGGCCCACCTGATCTTCCAGATCGATGCGCAGGGCGAATCCATCTTTGAGTTGGAGGAGGCCTTTCTCACCACCCAGACCCTGCCTTTCGGGCTGCAAGTGAAGGCCGGGACCTACTTCACTGAATTTGGCCGCCTCAATCCCCAGCACCCCCACAGCTGGTCCTACGTGGATCAGCCGGTGATCAACACCCGCATGTTCGGCGGTGACGGCCTGCGGGGACCGGGCGTCCGGGTGGCGTGGCTCTCACCGCTGCCGTGGTATGCCGAACTGTTTCTGGGCCTCCAGAACGCCAACGGCGAGACGGCGGTGAGTTTTCTGAACAGCCCTGAGGAAGATCGATTTTTGGGCCGCCCTCTAGTCGATCGGGAGCTAGAGTCCATGGCCGATTTGCTCCGGTCGGCCCGGTGGCTCAACTCTTTGAGCATCGGTGAGGAAACCACGGTGAACCTCGGCGTCTCGGCCCTATGGGGACCCAACCGCACCGGCGAGGAAGGGAAAACGGCCATCTACGGTGGGGACCTCTACTTGAAGTGGCAGCCTCTGGCCAACGATCAAGGCTGGCCCTTTGTGGCGCTGCAGGGCGAGCTGATGCACCGAAACTATTTGGCGGCCGATAGTTCGGAACCATTCATCGGTAACCCGCAAACCCTCACCGATATCGGCGGGTACCTCCAGGTTCAGTGGGGTCTCAAGCGCGGTTGGGTGGCTGGGATGCGCTATGAATCGGCCACCGGATCGGGCAAGGACGGCGATGATCCCCTGCGTGACCAGCGCACGCGGGTGGCAGGCAACCTGACTTACTACCCATCCGAATTTTCCAAGGTGCGGCTGCAGCTTAACCTGGACAGTGCCCGGTTTTTGGATCAGGACAATGCCTGGGGCCTGTGGCTCCAGTATGAGTTTCTCCTGGGCCGGCACGCAGGACACAAATTTTAAGGAATAGTGATATGAAAGTTTTCAATGCGCAAGCCCTGTTGATGGGAATCTTGATTCTGCTGACTGCCGGTCCCGCTGCCGGGAAAAAGCTGCAGATCGTCACCACCACCACCGACCTGAAGGCCATTGCCCAGGCCGTGGGTGGCGCATATGTGTCGGTCAACAGCATCAGTTCCGGGCGGCAAGACCCCCATTTCATCGATGCCAAACCGAGCTACATGCTCAAGTTGCGCAAGGCTGACCTGTTCATCCGTATCGGCCTGGAGTTGGAGCAAGGCTGGGAACGGCTGATCCTGGAGGGCTCCCGCAACCGCTCCATCCTCCTCGGCAGCCGGGGGCACCTGGACGCCTCGGCCGGCATACGGCGCCTGGAAGTGCCCACCGGGGCGCTGGACCGGTCCATGGGAGATGTGCATCCTCTGGGCAATCCCCACTATTGGCTGGACCCCTACAATGCCCGCATTATCGCCGGCACGATCGCCCGGCGCCTGGGGGAGCTCGACCCCGAGCATGAAGATGAGTATGCCCGGTCGGCGGCGTCGTTTGGCCGGCAAGTGGATATAGCCATGTTTGGCAGCGCCCTTCAGGAAGGGGAGGATTCTGAAGGGCTGTGGCAACGCCAGCATGACGGGAACCTGGACCCCGGGTTTGGGGGACAGTCCGACACCGGTGAGGCCCGGGGCTGGCAGGCCAAAATGGCGCCCTTCCGGGGGGTGAAGGTGGTGACCTATCACCGCAGTTGGTCCTATTTCCTGGAGCGGTTCGGGCTGGTTGCCGCGGGTGAGCTGGAGGCCAAGCCAGGAATTTCGCCCAGCCCGGGGCATCTGAAGAACCTCATCGAGACCATGCGGGCGCAACAGGTGCCGATCATTATCGTGGCCTCCTTTAAGGGGGATAAGGCGCCTAACCTGGTGGCATCCAAGACCGGCGCCACGGTGGTGAAAGTGCCCTATTCCGTGGGCGGCAACGAACAGGCCGGCGATTATATCGCCATGATGGACCAGCTGGTCACCCGAATTTCCACGGCCTTAACCCGATCATCACTGTAGGAGGCCCCATGATTGATCTGCTATTCTGGCCCTTCATGGCGACCCTGGTGATCTCCAGTATCCATGTTTACCTGGGGCTGCACGTGGTGATCCGGGGGGTTATCTTCGTCGATCTGGCACTGGCTCAAATGGCGGCAGTGGGAGCGACGGTCGGTTTTCTCCTGGGGCTGGAACCGGGTACTATTCCGGCTTATCTTACGGCCCTGGCCTTTACCTTGCTGGGGGCGGTGCTGTTCACCTTCACCAGAGATAGAAAGACCGGCATTCCCCAAGAGGCCATCATCGGCATCACCTACGTGGTGGCGGCCGCCGTCATGGTTCTACTGTTGAGCAAAGCGCCTGAAGGGGGCGAGCACATCAAGGCCCTCATGGTGGGCAGCATTCTGTTCGTCACGCCTAAAATGGTGGCGGCCACTTTCATGCTGTTCGCCGCTATCGGGGTGATTCTTTTTCTTCTGCGCCATAAGTTCCTGGAGGTGTCAAAGTCGTATCATGACCCTGAGCAGATGGGTCAGAATCGGCGCTGGGATTTCCTGTTTTATCTCCTTTTTGGGCTGGTGGTTACCAGCGCCGTACAGATCGTGGGGATTCTCCTGGTTTTCTCGTACCTGATTGTCCCGGCTGTGGCGGCCATGCTGTTTTACCAGACCTGGCGTTCCCGGCTAGTGTTCGGCTGGCTGTTCAGCGTGGTGGTCTCCCTACTGGGGATGGCCCTGTCCATCTGGATGGACATCCCCACCGGTGCGGCCATTGTAGCCACTTTTGGGGGGTTACTGGTGCTCTGCGCCGCCGGCAGGCTGGTCCTGGGCGGGGGAGTGGCGGGCTAGACGGTAGCGCCAGACGAACCAACCCGCACCGCCACCAAAGCCTATGGCAAACAGCCACCAGGGGTAGGCCCCCGGTGGGCGCCCCGCCGCCAAATTCGGTAGTGCCCAGAAAAAAGTGGCCAGGATCACCAGGCCGGCCCCGCTCTCGATGAGCCAGTCACGGCGGGTGAAACTCGGTAGGCGCTCCTCCGGGGATAGCAGCAGCATCACCCCGGCTGTTATCAGCCCCAGCGACACCAGCACCGGGGCCAGTACCGGCGCAGTCCAGGGCACGGGGATCAGGAACAGGATGTCCCAATCCAGTAGCGAGAGCGGCCAGTCCAGGAGCAGCTTCAGCGTCAAATAGAATATCAGGTCCCAGACCCCGAAGCAGAAGGCGAACACGGCAAAGCGGCGCAGTCCCCCGCGCACCGATAACCGGGCCACGGACAGCAGCAGCAGCAGCGAGGCGGCTTCGCGGGCTACCTCGGTGGTTACGATATGCCGGGGCCGGAGCGCCTGCAAGTCGAGGCTGAAGCCGCCGGGATAGTACAGCTCCCGCAGGTAGACCACCACGGCCCCCTCAATGTAGCCGAAGGCGACGGCGAACAGGGTCAGCCAGAGGAGCAGATTGCGGTTGCCGGTATCCATGCCAAGGCTTGGAATCTAGCCAAATTCAAGGCCGTCTGCCAAGGGCGGTTTGCCGACGGATCAGGAGCGCCGAATTGCTTGCCGGCATTTTAGCCGGGCGCTAAATTCACCCGCCCTTTTCGGCCCGTTCGTCTAGTGGTCAGGACTCCAGGTTTTCGACCTGGCAACAGGAGTTCGATTCTCCTACGGGCTACCAACGATTTCCCCGTCGAGAGCCATAGTTTTCGTCGGGGATATTATTTTTGTGACCCGTGGCTCATAGCCCAAACAACATTCGGATGATGCCCCGCATAGTACGTGGTTAACGGGGGATACGCTGCCGGATACGGGATTCATGCATTAAAGATCGGAGAATATTTCGGAAACTTAGGAGGAAACAGAGATTTTCACTTGAGTTTCAGCCGAAAATCGTCGGTATTCCAGTGAGGTAGCGAAGTTTTGCGGTGAGTTTCTATGTAGTTAGGCCCTTCAATGAACGATAGCGGTGGTTTCGCATGTCTTCTCATCGACAAAAGAAAAAATGTCTCAGTAAAACGTTACCAAAGGATTCTACATCACCTTCAGAACGTTCTATAGGCAATTGATAATTCCAGATTTTTAGCGTTCAAGACGGCCTTTTCCCCCTAAACGATTCCAACGCGACCATGACCTGGCTATCCTGCCGACTTAAATGGTTGCTCTGGTTTCAGCCTTAAAGCCCCATGAAACCAGCGACCTATTATAAAAAAACATGGAACGTCAAAAAAAGACTTGACTCCGTACTAAGATACAGGCTTTAACTTAGTCAAGAAAGGAGAAAATGGGCTATGCTGACAACCAGTCAATTGGCCAATAGCGCCGGTGTAAACGTTGAGACGCTTCGTTACTACGAACGGCGAGGACTTTTACCCGAGCCGCCTCGGCGTGCCTCCGGATACCGGCAGTACTCTCAGGATGATGTCGCACGCCTCCAGTTTATCAAGCGTGCCAAGGATCTGGGGTTCACGC
>JADFMC010000083.1 GCA_022564085.1 Fidelibacterota bacterium
ACTGATGTGGCCCTACTCGGTTTCGCCGGCGCGCCCTGGACTTTGGCGTCCTACCTTATTGAAGGCGGCAGCTCCCGGACCGGCTTCCCGGCCATCCGGGCGCTACTTGAGACCAACCCGGCATTATTCGGCAAGATTATGGACCGGATTACTGAGGGGGTCATCGATCACTTGAAAAATCAGCTGGCCAGCGGCGCCGATGCTGTGCAGGTCTTTGATTCATGGGCCGGTATGCCCACCAGGGACGTTTTTCGGCAGGCGGCGCGGCCCTACCTCCAACGCATTGCCGATGCACTGGATGGGGAGTATGTGATCTTCTACCCCAAGGGGGCCGGACATTGGCTTACTAAGGAAGAAGTGCACCAGTTCGGTATCCTGGGGGTGGATTGGACCCATTCACTGGGCTATTACCGGGAGCAATTCGGACCCGATGTTGTGCTTCAGGGCAACCTTGATCCGGCCATCCTCATGACCGACGCCAAAACGATCCGCCAGGAAACCTGGGCAGTTCTGGATAGCCACGGGCCCGCCCCGGGGCACATTTTCAATCTCGGACATGGGATCACACCGGATGTCCCTACGGACCATATGATGGCTCTGGTTGACGCCGTACACGAACATTCCATGGAGACGCTGCAATGAAATTAGACCTTGAGTTGGCTAAAAAATATTCACGCCCCGGACCCCGGTATACAAGTTATCCTACGGCACCCCATTTCAGTGAAGATATCGGTCCGGCACACTATGCGACTGAATTGAACGATGCCGGTACGCCGGTCACGGATGAGTTTTCACTTTATTTTCATCTCCCCTTTTGTCGTTCACTGTGCTATTTCTGTGCCTGCAACATGATCATCACCAGTCGGCGGGAACACATTACCGACTATTTAAATATTCTTAAGCAGGAGATCGATCTCCTCTCCCGCCAGATCAATAAGGATCGCAAGGTCAGCCAGCTGCATTGGGGCGGCGGTACGCCCACCTATCTCACGGCCGATGAGATCCGGGACCTTATGTCCCATATCCGCAGCCGTTTTTCTTTCACAGCCGATGCGGAAATCTCTATTGAGATCCATCCCGGTGAGATGTCGCCTGAGCGTGTTGTTGCCATAGCCGAATCGGGATTTAACCGCGTTAGTTGCGGCGTGCAGGATTTCAATCCAAAGGTACAAGCCGCTATTAATCGAATTCAACCGTACGAGGTAACGGCGGAGGTGCTGGAGCTGCTGAAAAGCAACGGTATTGAGCACTTCAACCTCGATCTCATCTATGGTCTGCCGTATCAGACGGTAGAAAGCTTCAGCGAAACACTGGAGCAGGTGTTGACCCTGCACCCCAGTCGTCTGGCGGTATATAATTACGCCTATGTGCCGTGGCTGAAGAAGCATCAGAATCTCATTGATGAAGAACTACTGCCCACACCGGAGGTAAAGCTGGCTATGCATGCCCGGATAATCGATTATCTGACATCAGTGGGCGGCATGGCCTTCATTGGGATGGATCATTTTGCCCGCCCGGAGGACGAACTGGCGCTGGCCCTGAACAATCGGGCGCTCCATAGAAACTTCCAGGGATACAGCACCAAGGCTGGTCTCGATATGTACAGCCTGGGCATTACGAGCATCAGCCAGACATATAACTATTATGTCCAGAATACCAAACTCATCAGCAACTACCGCGATATGGTGGAGGGTGGGCAACTCCCCGTTGAGCGCGGGATCAGATTGAGCGAGGATGATCATCTTCGCCGACAGATTATCCAGGATATCATGTGCCAGTTTGAGCTGGATACAAATAAATTATCGGCCAATTTCGGCATCGATTTTCGAGCGGAATTCGAGCATGAGATTGCCCGCCTGGGAACCTTTGTGGATGACGGCTTATTGGTCGATGAAGGTGATAAGATCCTGATCACCGAAAACGGCAGATTGTTCATTCGCAATATTGCCATGGCTTTTGACGCCTACCTGCCACGCGACAGCCGGCCTACGACCGCCAAACAACCGCGGTATTCGAAAACGGTATGAGCAAAAAAGTGGTCCTACTGCTGAACCTGGGTGGTCCCGCTGACCTCAACGGTGTGGAGCCGTTCCTGGTAAACCTGTTCAGTGATGTGATATCTTTCCCCTGGGGCCGGCTGGGATCCAAGACGCTCGGCAGGTTAATCGCCCGGCTCCGCAGGGAACATTCCCGGAACCTCTACCGGGACATCGGCGGCGGTTCCCCCATCCTGCAGGAAACCGAAGCGCAGGCCGCAGCGTTACAGGCGACGCTTGGTGACGGCTATCAGGTGCAGGTTGCAATGCGGTATAGTCCCCCTACCATCGAGGCCGTTCAAGCAACGCTGCTGCAGACGATTGAAGCATGGGATGAGATCATCGTCCTGCCCCTTTTCCCCCAATACAGCTTTGCCACGACGCGTACCTGCTATCAGGTCTGGTCAAAAAACCGCGCGCTTGGTGGCCGAGCAACCTTCATAAAAAGCTACCACAACCATCCCGGCTACATAGCAGCAGTGCGCGAGCTGATCAAGGCCACGCTGAATGCGAATGCTGGTGGTGAGGGCTGCCACCTGCTCTTCAGTGCCCACAGCGTGCCAGAGAGTTATATCCGTCGGGGCGATGTCTATCAGGCCCAGATCAAGGAGACGGTAGGGCTGGTTATGAAAGGTCTGCCCAATAGCTATAGTCTGGCCTATCAGAGCAAAGTGGGGCCGGTAAAATGGATTGGTCCCTCGACGAAGGATCGGATTGAAGCGCTGGGTAATTCCGGGCTGACCACACTGGCCGTAGTTCCCATCGCTTTCGTCTGCGAACACCTTGAAACTTTACAAGAACTCGATATCCTCCTGAGTGAATTCGCCCGGAAGGCAGGGATCGTCAATTACTTGCGTGTCCCGGCTGTAGGCACGCACCCCAAATTCATTAAGGCCTTGGCCGATATCAGTATTCACGCAGCCAGATATGCGCTATGAAAGTCGCGGTGCTGGGAGCGGGTATTTCCGGTCTGGCCGCCGCCTGGCGGCTGGACAACCTCGGTCACGACGTGACTGTTCTCGAATCGTCAAGCACCACCGGCGGAATGATTAAGACCGATCAGCAAGGGAAGTATCTCCTTGAGGCCGGACCCCACGCCATTATGCCCAACTACAAGGCTCTGCTGAATGCACTTCCTGATCTGGGGTTGATGGATTCCTATATTGAAGCCGGGGCCAATGGCAGGAATCGGTTTATCTGCCTGGATGGCCGCCCAGAGCCAATTCCCATGGGGCCGATCAGTTTCTTGCGAACGCCGCTGCTGTCGTTTGGCGCCAAACTGCGGGTGCTGAAGGAACCCTTTATTGCTCCTTTGCAAGCTGACGAAAGTGTGGCTGCTTTCTTTACCCGCCGCATGGGGCCGGAGGTCGTCACGCGGCTGATCGACCCCTTTATCTCAGGCGTCTATGCCGGGGACCCGGATCGGCTCTCCATCGCGTCGGCCTTTCCCATATTCAAAGGTTTTGAACGCGAGGGTGGCAGTATTATCAAGGGCGCCCTCAAACGGATGCGCACGGCCCGCAAGCATGCTGATCCGGGGCAACCGAAAGAACGCCGCCGCCGGAACATGTACTCCTTTAAGCGAGGTCTCCAGGAGATTCCCCAGGCCCTGGCTCGTCGATTAGGTGACCGGATCCGGTTGCATACAGCGGTAGAGGAACTTAAGGCTATTGGTGATAACTGGTCCGTGAATGGTGAATCTTTCGATGCTGTCATCTCCACCATCCCGACCCATACGTGGGCCGGTATCAATGGCCATCTTTATCCGCATAGCGGACTGGAATATGCCTCAGTGACGACGGTCCATCTGGCCTATCCCAAAAGTGCCGTCAAAGCCCGCACCGACGGCTTCGGTATGCTTATCCCGGCGGTGGAGCAGCGTCGCATCCTGGGGATTCTCTTCGATAGCAGCCTGTTCCCTAATCGGGCACCGGAAGATCAGCAGCTCTTCACCATCTTCATGGGTGGCCTACGAAACACCTGGACAGTCGCCAAGCCGGTTGCGGAGCTGCTTCAAATCGCCCATAGGGAGGTAGCCGATCTCATGAAGGTGGAGGGCATCGATGCGCCGCTTTTCTCCCACGGCCATCGCTGGACCCACGCCATTCCACAATACGATTTTAATCATCCGGCCGCCGAGCAGCGCCTGAACAAATTCGAAAACGCTCACAAGAATTTTGTCTTTGCCGGAAACTATCGTAAAGGGATCTCTGTTGGGCATTGCTTTGAGTCCGGATTAGAAGCCGCCCAGCGGCTGATCGCCAATACTGATTCATAAATATTGAGAGCGCATCGCCATGTCTGACCATGACGCACCAGCACCCTTTATACGTCCGCGGCGCAATCGCCGCAGCCAGGCCATTCGCGATATGGTTGCCGAGACACACTTCGATCTGGCCCAGCTCATCATGCCCCTCTTCATCATCCCCGGCGAGGGCCTGCGGAAGGAGATCCCCTCCATGCCCGGGATTTATCAGCGCTCTATTGATGAATCAGCCCGGGAGGTCGCCAAATGCCTGGAACTGGGCCTGACCAGCTACCTGCTCTTTGGTGTGCCAACTTATAAAGATGCCGAAGGCTCAGCCGCCTGGCAGGACGATGGTATCATCCAATTGGCCCTGCAGCGCTTCACGAAAGATTTTCCTGAGGCCCACTTTATTGCCGACCTGTGCTTCTGCGAGTATACCGACCACGGCCACTGCGGCGTTATCGTAAATGACGGCGTCGACAACGATCAAACCATACTCAACCTGGGCAGGCAGGCAATCTCTCTGGCACAGGCGGGAGTGCATACTGTAGCCCCCTCCGGTATGATGGATGGCATGGTGGCCGCCATCAGAGGAGCCCTGGACGAAGCCGATTTCAGCGAGGTTGCCATTCTGAGCTATGCCGTAAAATATGCCTCGGCCCTCTACGGCCCCTTCCGGGAGGCCGTCGATTGCACACCCTCCTTTGGTGATCGCCGCGGCTATCAGATGGACCCCCGTAATCGGTCCGAGGCTATCCTGGAAGCGGGACTGGACATGGATGAAGGCGCCGATATGGTGATGGTCAAACCGGCGGGTATGTACCTGGATATCATCTCCGATCTGAAGTGCAATTTTCCTCTGCCGGTGGTGGCGTACCAGGTAAGCGGCGAGTATTCCATGATTAAGGCAGCATCCGAGAACGGTTGGCTCGATGGCCAGCAGCTGATGGTGGAGAGCCTGACGGCCCTGTTCAGGGCCGGCGCTGATGCCGTTATTACCTATTTTGCCAGGGAGCTGGCTGAGTACCGCCGTCAATAGAAAGGGTTTTATGGATCGTGCCCAAAGCAAGATTTTGTTTGCAGAGGCCCAAGCCCTGATACCAGGCGGCGTGAATTCTCCCGTGCGGGCCTTCGGTTCCGTCGGCGGCGATCCCGTTTTTATGACCAGGGCAAAGGGCGCCTGGCTCACGGACGCTGACGGCAATAGATATATCGACTTCATCGGTTCCTGGGGGCCTATGATCCTGGGGCATGCCCACCCGGATGTCACCGCGGCTATTGAACAGGCCGCAAGAAAAAGCACCTCTTTCGGGACACCAACGGAGGCTGAGAGCCGCCTGGCGCAGCTGGTTATTGATCGCGTGCCATCGGTGGAGTTGATCCGATTCGTAAACAGTGGCACGGAAGCGACCATGAGCGCCATCCGCTTGGCCAGGGGGTATACTGGCCGCAGCAAGATTGTGAAGTTCGAGGGGTGCTACCACGGCCACGGTGACAGCTTCCTCATCAAGGCCGGATCAGGTGCGCTCACGCTAGGTGTACCCAGTAGCCCGGGTGTACCGGCGGCTATCGCCGGTGAAACCTTAAACGCCACTTTCAATGATCTGGCCAGCGTAGAGGCCTTGTTCGGACAATATCCGGATGACATCGCTGCCGTTATCGTGGAGCCGATCGCCGGAAACATGGGTTGTATCCCCGGTGGAAAGGACTTCTTAAAGGGGCTGCAATCTTTGTGCAATAGGTTTGGCGCCATCCTGATTTTCGACGAGGTCATGACCGGCTTCCGTGTCCATCCTGCCGGCGCCCAGGGACTTTACGGCATCAAGCCGGACCTGTCTACCTTTGGAAAAATTATCGGCGGTGGTCTGCCCGTGGGCGCCTATGGTGGCAAAAAGGAGATCATGGAGCAAGTTGCGCCAGTTGGGCCGGTCTACCAGGCGGGCACCCTCTCAGGTAATCCCCTGGCCATGGCAGCGGGTATTGCCACCCTGACCTATTGCGATGGCGCCCTCTATGACCGGCTGGAAAGTCTTGGCGCCCGGTTCGAAGCTGCGATTACGGGCCTGGGAGCGCCGTTGACTATTAATCGGGTGGGCTCCATGTTTACCCTCTTCATGACCCAGGAACCTGTGACCGGCTTCAGTGGCGTTTTAGCCTGTGACACGGAGACTTTTGCCCGCTTCTTCCACTTTGCTCTGGACCGGGGCGTTTACCTGCCTCCCTCCCAGTATGAGGCCGCCTTTATCTCCGGTGCCCATACCGAGGCGGAATTGATGAAACTTGTAGATACGGTGCGGGACTTTTATCGCTAGAATGCTATTGTGGTGACCAGTTCCCTCTGTATCTTTGCCACAGGAACTGTACCGGACCTGACGCCGCCGCCGGACGGTGCCCTTGACTTCGAGGATTTGGTGGTCTTTCTCCAGATGTGGAACTGGAGCTTTGCAAGCAACGGCTTCGCAAAGTCCATTCCAACGATTGCCAAACGAACTCTCACCGAGCCCTCGCTGAGCTTGGTACATGAAGTGCCGGACAACTTGTGGGAGTGGGATGGGAATACCGTCATCCGGCTGAAAGGCCAAGTAGCAGACGAGCTGATGATGGTCGAGGGGCTTTTGTCTGTCGATGGATCCCAAATGCGCCTTTATCGCTTTACGAATGGTGGAGCATTGGCCGGACACTGGTCGTCTGTGCCCCTGTTTGTGCAGGCATCGGATGACAGCAGTCAATATTTGGTAGCGATGGTAGGATTGGGCAATCGTAACGAAGAGTCTGAAAAGAACGAACGGCCGATCCTCACCTTTGAGGCCGACCTAGCCGGGAAAGGCACACAGACCATTGCTTTGGACTATACGTTATGGCGCCGCGAGGGACAAGTTTTTGAGGTCGGCGCTATCACCCTGGCAGTGGAAAACTTACTGCCCACACAATTTGCGCTGCACCAGAACTACCCCAATCCGTTCAATTCTACAACGACCATCCGGTATGAGCTGCCAAAGGCTTCCAAAGTCCAGCTGCGGATCTATAACCTACTGGGACAAAAAGTGATCCGGTTGGTGGATGAGGATCGGACCCCGGGCTACCATAAGGCCATATGGTCCGTGCGTGATTCACGTGGACGATCAGTTTCATCAGGTATTTACATCGCCCGGCTAGTGGCGCCAGGGTATGTTAAATCAGTGAAGATGGTGATTCTGAAATAAAGAACTACTCTCCTGAGACTTGCCTCACATAGGGCAATTCTCCTCGATAAAATCGTATATGTATTATAGATGGGAGGACACTTACTCCTCGCATCGCTGCAATTTCGATTCCCAACAAACCTCCGTTTATGAGACCGATTCTTCAAGGAGGGACTCAAATCCCTGACACGCGGATTATGATTAAGCATTCCGTCCGTCGGAAAAAGGAAAAACGGTGACACAAAGTTGTGCCATCGGATGCAAGGAGCGAGTTATCTCGCTGCTGCAGGATTTAAAGAGCTGCATGCCCAGGAGGAGCTGCTTATTCGTAATTAACAGGTCGGCGGTTCGATTCCGCCAGGTGGGTCCCGGGTATTGAATTAGAATCCTTCTCACGGGAGTTCATGATTTCAGTTATATCTGTAGATCAGGACAACAAACCAAGTCAATTATTGCCGCCCTACGGATGCACTAAATCCATGGGAATACCGCTTATCCGCGATCTATTATTTGGTGATTAACCGAATTCAACTGGACGTTGACTCGTCTCATTTGAAACCACTCAACGTCCAGTTGAATTTATTACCGAGAATAAAACTACACTTTCGATGGTTCAAATCTAACCTGATCTCAATCTCACAATATACAATGTTATCCATTTGGAGTCCCCGGAAACCAAAATATCCACGGTGACGAAGGACTTGGTGAAGATAAAGGCTTCCAACGATGAAAGGGTGCACAATG
>JADFMC010000084.1 GCA_022564085.1 Fidelibacterota bacterium
ACCGCACTATCGATGGCGGCCTTCTTCGGCCAGCCCAGGTCCGGCTGCACCGATCGATTCCATTGCCCGTTCACGGTGGTAAAACGACCAAATAATTCCGCGTCGCGGATCAGCTTCTCATAACAGTGGATGTAGCGAGGATTGCTCCGGCGCTGGTGTCCTATCTGCAGCAGCCGGCCGGTGCGGCGAGCCCCTTGCACCATTTTACGGGCGCCTGCCAGTGTATTGGACATTTCCTTCTCACAGTACACATCCAGGCCGGCTTCCAGGGAGGCCACCGTCTGTTCCGCATGCCAGAAATCGGGCGTCGCTATAATCACGGCATCCAGGTCCCGCTCCTGCGCCAACATTTCCCGATAATCCTCATAGACCCGATGTTCGTGGTGATATTTCTGCAACAATCGGCTTACGCGGCGGCGGTTATAAGCCGCCCAGATATCACAGACAGCCGTAATGCGGATTCCCGGTATTTTCAGGCAGGAATTGAGCAGCACCTGTCCCTGCGCGCCGGTTCCCAGCAACGCAACGTTTAATGCATCTGTTCGGGGTGTGGTTTTTCTCGCGCTTGCTAAGGTTTTCGACCCCAAAACCAGGCCGCCAACCACTGCGGCTGAATAGCGGAAAAATTTCCGCCGGTCAATGGGCGGCAATTTGCTTTGGCCCCGGTTTTCATTATGATCTGACTTAGCCATAGTACCCCGTAAATCTAAATTCTGCCCAATTCCTTAAGGCGCAGAGAACTTTGCATCCGGAAGGGGTCGGATGGAAAATCCACTAGATTTCCAATTCCCACCCGGTGCGGTATTCCCTTCTTACGAACCGGTTGGCTTCCGGTAAATTTGTGATTTCCATCTTTTCTCCGTCCCATTCCAGCTTCCGATTCTCCTGCGCCCGAATAGCTATATTTCCCAGCAGGATGGTCTCCGTAAGTGGTACCGCCACCTCGAAGTCCGAGCTGGGGGTAGGCCCTCCCTTACAGGCGGCAATCCATTCCTGTTCGTGCCCCATATCAACGCGTGGCAGGCTCTTCTCCGGCCGCTGGTATGCATTCATGGCGGTCTCCGGCACCAGCCGCGGATTGCGGGCGTAAGTATTGCACATCAGCATACCCTTATCGCCGATAAACAGGATGCCGCCGCTATCATCACCCATTCTGCGCCCCTCTTCGATCCCATCCGGCCTTTCAGGCATCAACCCGCCGTCGTACCACGACAATTTTACCGGTGGCATTGCTCCCCGGGCGGGGAATTCATACCGCACAATGGAAGCCAGAGGCGCGCTCTCATCGTTCACCGCAGTGGAAGTAGCCTCGATGCTGGTAGGATGACCAAGTTTCAGCACAGCGTGGGGAGCATCCATGATATGGCAGGCCATATCGCCCAGGGCGCCGGTACCGAAATCCCACCAGCCGCGCCAAACAAAGGGGTGGTAGGCCGGATGATATGGTCTTTTGGGAGCCGGCCCCAGGAACAGGTCCCAATCCAATGATCTGGGGACGCGTTTCCTACGCTTCGGCCGCTCCATGCCCTGTGGCCAGATTGGCCGGTTGGTCCAGGTCATCACCTCGTGCACATCGCCAATGGCGCCATCCCAGATCCATTCCTTCATCAAGCGCAGGCCTTCGCCGGAATGGCCCTGATTCCCCATTTGCGTGACCACCCCATATTTGCGGGCAGCTTGCAACAGGAGGCGGGATTCGTAGACGTCGTGGGTCAGTGGCTTTTGTACATAGACATGCTTTCCCCGGCGCATGGCCTCCAAGGCGATGACTGCATGGGTGTGGTCCGGGGTGGCTATAACCACGGCCTCGATGGAATCCATCTCGTCCAGCATAACCCTGTAATCTTTAAATACTTTCGCCCGCGGATAGGCCTTATAGGTCTCTGCGGCGTATTTCTGATCAATATCACATAGCGCCACAATATTTTCCGTGGCGCAGGCCTCAAGGTTGGTCTTGCCCATGCCCCCAACGCCCACACCGGCAATATTCAATTTGTCACTAGGGGCAGTCATACCTCTACCCAGGACATACCGCGGGATGATAGTGAAGGCCGCCGCCGCCGTGGCCGACTTGACTATAAAATCACTACGACTCATTCCTATTTTCTTCTCAGCCATGTTGATCCCTTCCCTTGGTATTACTGGAAAATTTGATCGCAACCTACAGTTCGCGGATATACAGATTCCGAAATTGAACCGCTGACTTGTCATCATGATTTTGTAGTCCGATGTATCCTTCTTCCGCGAAGTCCCTGATTTTCCCCCTCGGTTCCATCTCCCATTCTACAACAGTCTCTCCGTTCAGTTCAATAGTGATGTTTGCACCACGGCATGTAATCTTATAGTGATTCCAGGTACCAGGCTCTTTGCTGGCATCCCTGGTGGGCGCCACCGCATCGTATACGGCCCCGGTCACATGTTTGTCCTTGGATGCGCCATCGATCTGTATCTCGAATGAATGATAAATGTAATCGTCGCTGACAGGAACTTCAGGTATCCGGTAGAAAATCCCGGAATTATTGGAGCTCTTCTCTACCCGAAAATCGAGTTCGAGAATGAAATCCCTGAATTTCTGCCTGTACCAGAACAAACCCGTTCCGCCATGGGCAGTCAGGATACCTGTTTTGGTGTCCAGCGTAAAGTACCCCGGCCCATAGTGATTCCAGCCGTGCTTATTGTACCGGCTATCGCTGGAGTGGAGAATTTCCTGGTACCCCCGATAATAGGTGACACTTTTAATAAACTCCAGGCCTTCCCGAATCGCCGGTAGGGGATCGAGAGCATCTTCTTCTTTCTCATATTCTATTGTTAAATAACCGGAATAATTCTGAATCGTTAGCTCGGCCAGGATCGCCCGGATCTCGGCCTTACCCTGCCCATAAGGAACGTCGTAGGCTTCCTTACTGCCAAAATCATTTAAATCCTTCAGATGCACATCACGAATGCGGCCGCTTAACAGGCGCAGGGCATCTGCGGGTACCACTCCGGAACGCAGCCAATGACCGGTGTCAGCACAGGCGCCGATCCTGAGGCTGCTCTCCTTGATATGGGATAGTACTGTCTCAGGGCGGGCATACTTATTCGGCACCGCGTGGTTATGAATAGCGATTTTCAGGCCATATTCATTCGCCAGCTCATCCAGTAGACTAAAATCATCAAAAGCCGGTTCCATCACCACAATTTGGATACCCATCTCCTTGGCAAAGGCGAACAGCCCACCCAGGGCGTCCTTATTATTCTCTTCATTGACTACCCCATAGGCCACCAGTCGCAGCCCCAGGCGCTCGAGCTGCGTCTTGACCGCCTTAATTTGATCTGCGCTCATATGGTGATCGAATTTGGCGTCCGCGTGGTCTCCTGGGAGGCCCAGCACTTGCCCTGGGTATGCCTGTATATTTTCTATACCCAGTTCCTTCACCTTCTCCAAGGTTTCCATAAATGTGAATTTCCTAAAGGTCCAGCATTGCACCGCCAGGGGAAATTCCTTGATCCGTACGTCTTCGTAGGCTGCCAGCTCCTCTTTGCCTTGGGTCGCACCTGGGCCGCCGGCCGTGCACGCCATGGCTAGCAAAAGCCACAGGCTCAGGATTCCTCCAATGGCAACCTCATTTTTACCCCATTGAGCGATCATCATTTCACCTTTCTTTTGGATTCCAGGCGCCTCTGGCCACTGCGGGAATAAAGTCATCCAGTCCCTTGGGCGGGAAAGCAATGGTTTGACCTTGTTCCGCACTCATATACGCCGCCATCAGCAGTTCCGTGACGGCCAAACCATCATCAAAATTTTCATCGGGGCGTTTACCGGCCAGGAAAGACTGCACCATGTGACGGTCCTCCCATTCGTAGCCGTAGCCCGCTTCTTCATTGCCCACTACCGGCATCAGCCCTACTTCGGCATTCTGCTTTTCGACTAAGTCCTCACCCTGCCGGCCTACTACTGCCCGACTGAAGAATACTTTCAGATCAGTATCGAGCGAATTGACGGACATTGAGTATTCCGGGCCCAGCAACTCCATGCTCAACCGCAGACCGGCGCCGACGTAGCACCACGATGTAGAGGTTTCCACCACCAGGCGCTGACCGTCACTATCCCGGTATTCCACCAGGGCGCGGGCAAAGTCCTCCGCCGGCCGTTTCAGGTAATCTATTTTCCCCGAACTCATATCGCTGAGTTGCTTAGCATATTCGGGCCGTTGCCACTTCAGGCAGTCGGTGAAAGCATTGACGCTCACCGCTGTGAGCGAATCTCTGGGGGCTCCCGGCTCCGTGAGCAGAAAGCGGGCTACCTCCACCGAGTGGCACATCATGTCGTTGAGCACCCCTCCACCCTGAAGTTCCCCTTCCCAGAACCAGGGCATATGGGGCCCACTGTGTTCCTCCGCCGCCCGTGCCAGGAAGGGGCGCCCGGTAACCGCTGCGCCTCGTTTCCAGATGATATCCCGGCCGCGGACGATGGCCGGCGCGAACAGCTGATTCTCCAGGTAGCCATCCAGCAGCTCCGCCTGTTTCACCAGGGCAAGCATCCGGCGGGCTTCCTTCACATTCCGGCCCAATGGCTTTTCGCAGGCCACACCAATCAACGATCCCTTGCCCGAACCAACGGCGGCGGCGATTTCTTCCATCACCTCAATCCTGGCGAAATTGGGGGCGCAGATCCACAGAGCGTCGATGTTCGGATCGGCGACCATGGCGCTAATGCTCGAATATGATTTTGCCGGACCTAGACTTAAAGAACGTGCCAGGGCAACCGTACTCTCCGCTATTTCAGATTGCTTGTCAAACACACCGATCACATCCATGTCCCTGACCGCTATCATGCCCCGCAGGTGGAAACGGGATATAAAGCCACCGCCGATAAACCCGATCCCGATTCTATTCTTGTCTGCCATAATTGTTTATCCCCTAGAAATTTTGAGTGAAACCAATTTTCACCGTCAGGCTGATTGTAGACTTTCCCTGGTTTCTTCCTTGAAGAAGATCAGGAATCCGACGGCACACAGCATCGTCAGGAAAAACGGGACCAGGAACACGCCGGTCCAATTGGTCCCCTGGTCAGCGCTGGTAAAGATGGATTGCACCAAACCGGAAAAAAGAGCGCCCAAATAATTCCCAAAGCCCAGCAGGATCAGGGTAATGAGGCTCTGGGCGGAGTGGCGGATGTCTTTGGGAGCTATCTGGTCCATATATATGAAGGCGGCCGTAAAGAAGAAAACATAGCAGAAGCCATGCAGCGCCAGGGAGGCTAGGACCAACCAGGTGGGCCCACCGATGGCAAAGATGGCATAGCGCAACGGCCAGGCCACAATACCCATGAGCATCACCTTGCGAATACCGTATTTCGGTAGGAAGCGCGGCAGTAAAACAGCCATAACGATAATTTCCGCCAATTGGGCTATCACCATTACTCCGGAAACTCTAGCGTTGGCGACTCCGATCTGATCAGAAGTCAGGAAAGGGGCGGTCAGGACGTAATAGAACTGCAATTCCGTGGCCACAATGAAAGCAATTACAAAGAAAATTATCATGTTCTTGCTTTTCAACATTTTCAACGCTTCCAGGAAGGCCCAGGGATTGGAGCCCTCCTTTCGTGGAGGGGTGTGGGGCAGGCCAAAAGCAAGCAGGCCCATCACTATGGAGAATATCCCCGCCAGTACCAGCGTATCTCCCTGGATGGTTGGGACCTGTTGGGCCTCCGCCAGGCTGCGCCAGAAAGCCAGGCTCAGACCGGCAGTGATCCAACCGATTGTTCCCCATACCCGGATAGATCCGAATTCTTTTTCGGAATTAGCCATGTTGATCATTGCAATGGAATTGGTCAGGGCCAGGGTGGGCGCATAGAGAATAGAATAGATCAACATCAGCCAGATCATGGTGGTGTAATCCGTGGTTGCGGCAACCAGAAGCAGAAACCCGCCGCCGGCCAATTGTAACAGGGCGATCAGTTTTTCGGCGGGGAAATAGCGATCGGCGATCTGCCCTCCCAGGAAAGGTGAGATAATGGTGGCCAGCGGCAATAGGCTGTATATCAGACCAATCTGAGTACCGCTGAATCCCAGGTCATTCTGCAGGTAGGCTGATAATACCGGCGCCCAGGAGCCCCAGATCGCATATTGAAGGAACATCATCACACTCAGTCGTAGCTTGACGCTCATTGAATTGCTCCTAACATGCTGTTCGCTGCATTGTCACCAAATGACGTTCACTGATCAAACAGCTGAAACGGTTGTCGCCGCTAATAAATATTTAGACCATCCCAATGTTCTATAATTGAACTATGAGTTTACGAACACACTTCGATCAATCTACAGAAAGTTTGGTGACATGATCATAAAATTGGGCTTGATCTTTATTATTTCCAAGTCCTGTTCCATGATTTTTTCATTCCCACCAATGAGTTAATTGGTGATTGGTCGATTTATAATGGCATTGCCCCGTCAGGTTAACTCCGTAAAGAACCGCCCCGGGGGTTAATCTTAGCAGCAGGCGTTGCAGCTGCTGAGACTTCTTCGTGGTGGAGATAACGGTCCTTTACTAACGGAGGTGGCGCCTTAATGAGGAATCCTACATTACTAGCCTGCCTCCCAAATCCCAGCCCGATACCGGGGGCTGAAAATCTAGCCGCCCTTGACGTGACGCGGCTGAAATATGGGAGGCACTTTGATAGTAGTTACTGTTGTGCCATCGTGGTGATTCAGGCGAACAGGCCCAATGTATGGTGAAATAAATGGAGGGATAGCAAAAAGCCCCGGTTGTATCAATGTAGCCCTTCTACAGCATGCCTGGGAGGAGCTTTCCGGTGCTGGGTTAGTTCCAAGTTTATCCTCATTCTTGGCAACCTTTAATGGGTTTAATCCCTCTATATAACAGGTAGACAACTCCTTATGAGGGGGGATTATGTTTCGTGCTCTGATTCTTTTGCTGCTAATCGGCCAACTCACTGCCGGCGATGGCGCGTATGACCCTGAAGATTATCGTATCAGGGAATTGCATGCCGTTCGCCTTGACGCGCCTTTGCGCCTAGATGGTATTCTCGATGAGGATTTATATAACGGTCCATCGTACACAGAATTTGTCCAGTACATCCCCAATAACGGCGAGCCAGCTACGGAAAAGACCGAGATCTGGATCGGGTACGATGATGATGCCCTGTATGTGGGAGCCCGCATGTGGGACAGTAGTCCAGACTCCATTGTTAGCCGCATGGGCCGGAGGGATGATAATTTCAATTCCGACCTTTTTGAAGTGATTATTGATTCTTACCACGACAAACGCACCGGCTACTCGTTCCAGATCAACCCTTCCGGCGCCATTCGCGATGAATCCTATTACAATGATAGCTGGACAGATCTGAGCTGGGATGCCATCTGGGAAGGCAAAACCTCTATTGATGACCAGGGTTGGGTGGCGGAGCTGCGCATCCCCTTTTCCCAACTGCGCTTCAATCAGCAGGATACCTACACCTGGGGCATTTTCCCAACGCGGTTCATCAAGCGCCGTGGTGAGTGGGACTATTATGTGTACATCCCCCTGACCGAGAGCGGCCTCATGAGCAAAGCTGCCACACTGCATGGGATAAAGGGTATCGATGCCCCGAAGCGGCGTTCTTTTCTCCCCTATCTCTCATCAACCTATAGCAATCTGCCCTCACAGCAGAGCAACCCGTTCCTCAATGGCAGGGATGGCTCGTTGGGCCTCGGCACGGATATGAAGTTGGGCATTGGCGGAAGCCTGACCCTGGATGTAACACTGAACCCGGACTTTGGCCAGGTGGAAGTGGACCCGTCAGTAATAAATCTCTCGGCCTTTGAAACATTCTACGATGAAAAACGGCCTTTCTTCGTCGAGGGCCGGTCAATTTTTAGATTTGGCCGCGGGGGGCCCACCAACATCTGGGGCTTTGACTGGAGCAATCCCAGCTTTTTCTATTCCCGCCGGATCGGGCGCTCCCCCCAGGGGTACGTGGACGTCGATTCCGACTCACTGAACCAGCCACCCAACACACGTATTCTCGGCGCCGCTAAGTTGAGCGGTAAATTGAAGAACGGCGTGTCCATTGGTGTCCTGTCAGCGCTTACCAGCCGGGAATTTGCTGATTTCTACCTCGATGGCATGATAGGTCAGCAGCAGGTGGAGCCATTATCTTCCTATACCCTCCTTAGGGCA
>JADFMC010000085.1 GCA_022564085.1 Fidelibacterota bacterium
GCTCTTTTCACGGGCAATCAGTCCCATGGTCACCGCCGGTATGAAAAACAGGTAGATGATCGGCACCAGGCTGAAGAGCACCCGCAGGTCCGATTCGTTGATGATAAAAAACGAGCTGGCGAAGAACCACCCGGTGATCAACAGGAAGACCAGCAGAGTGATATAGGCCACGGAGCTGTTGAAATAGGCGGCCAGTTCCTTGCGGAAGATCAGGCCCACGTTGCGTAGCGTTAACAGCAGCTGATCAGGCATGGGCGCCTCCTTCCTCCAGGGTCAGACTGCGGAACAGGTCTTCCAACTGGGCTTGTTGGCGGGACATTTCCAGCAGCACCCAACCCGCTTCCACCGCGTAGCCGAAGATCTGCTCGCGCAGGTCGCGGCCGGTGGGGTACTCCAGCGCCAGGCTGCTCACCCCATCCCGGGTGGTCTGTTCCTGGATCTTGATCTCAGGGAACCGGCCGGTGAGAGTGGCGATGGATTTATCGGTGGCGTTCTTGACTTCCAGGTTCAACCGGGCCTGGCCCTCGAAGCCGGCCATCAGTTCGGCGGTTGTGCCGTCGGCCACCACCCGGCCTTTATTGAGGATGATCATGCGGTCCGCCACCGCCTGCACCTCCTGCAGGATGTGGGAGGAGATGATGACTGTCTTCTCCCGGCCCAACTGTTTGATCAGGCCGCGAATTTCCGCGATCTGGTTGGGGTCCAGGCCGGAGGTGGGCTCATCTAGGATTAAAATCTCGGGATCGTGAATGATCGCCTGGGCCAGTCCCACCCGTTGCCGATACCCTTTGGAAAGTTCGCCGATGGGCCGATGGATGACCTCCTTGAGGCCGCATTCCCCACTGACCCTTCGCAGAGCAGTAGCGAAGGCCTGGCCGGTGATCCCCCGGGCGGCTGCGGCAAACCGCAACTGGTCGTAAGCGGTCATTTCAACGTAGAGCGGATTCTGCTCAGGCAGGTAACCGATGCGGGCCCGTACCTGGGCGGATTCCGTGGCCACGTCCAGATTATCGACAGTCACCTGCCCCGCCGTGGGGGTCAAGTAGGTGGTAATGATACGCAGGGTGGTAGACTTGCCGGCGCCGTTAGGCCCCAGGAAGCCCAGGATCTCCCCGTCATTGACGGTGAAGCTCACATCCTGAATGGCCTGGATCTCACCAAACCGTTTAGACAGATTTTCAACCCGGATCACTCTGTGCTCCTTATAAAGGTAATCACACGTTATAAGTGGTAAACGAAACGGAAACCTGCACTCAAAGGCAATAAAAGCATCAAACCGGCACAGGTTCCCGAAAAAATCGAGGGGAAGTTACAATTATTTGACGGAAGATAAAGGCTAAGTCATGGGCTAAGACTAAGGGAGAGTCTGAGAATCTGATCTTCATAGGCCGGTCTCTCACCAAGTGGTAATGCTGATCATTGTTAAGCATAGGACCCGGCCATGGCAGCCGGACCTGGTACTGGGGGAGACCGAGATTACAGGGATGCTTTATTCGCGCTGTCGTAGAACAGTGGGCGAACCTGGGTGGATATTAAAATTACTTTCGACTATTGAGTCTGTTCTTCCAAACTCAAGGGACCGGTTCCAAAGTAATAAAACAGCAGCGCGCCACCCAGCATGGATAGATTTTTGAAGAACATGGCCATTTGGACCTGCGATTGCATGGGGTCTTCGATTGCCCAAAAGGGATGCATGATAAAAGATGTGGGGATAAGGAACACAACCAATAGAATGGTCCCTATCTTTACTTTATACCCCAGTAATACGCTGAACCCGCCCACGACAATCATTATGCCGCTAATTATAACCAGGAGGGTTGGCCCCGGGACTCCCATGGAGCCTGCGTACATGGCCATGCCGGTAGTATTGGTCAAGTGTCCCATCCCGGACATGATAAACATGAGCGAAAATAGGATTCTTCCTATCAGGGGGATGTATTTCATTTCATGATCCTTTCTATTTAGGGATTATCAATATTTTTCAATAGACACCGGCTACTGTTCTGCCTACCGCCAAACCCGGAGCAATTACCTAAATCCAAGAGGCCTTATAATCCCAACCAAAAACTGTCGAATGACAGACCACCGCACCAGAGAAAAACAAGGCAACGCAAGCTGCCAGAAGAATCAGATCCAGCACCCAACCGGTCTTGTCTTGTGCGGCAAAGGATACCTGTGCCTACCTTCAGGCGGATGCCACCAGCCAGGGCAGAAAGGACGTTCGCTCCATAAAGCTGATCAGACCCCGGCCGACCTTTCCGAGTCTCTTGCTGGAAATCTCCCGCGCACTACAATCATTAGCAACCTCGCTATTCGTGCTTCTTTTCAATCGTTTGTTCCATCAACGATTTTATCGTCTCATACGGCTGGGCGCCAACAATTCGCTCATCACCAAACACAAAGGTTGGAATGGCGTTGATGCCTTCCATTCTAGCTGAATTGAATTGGGCGTCTACAGTGTGACTTAAATCCTGAAATCTTGCCGCCATATCGCTAGGAGTTAGGGTTAAGTCCAGCTCCGTCATGATCTCGCTTAAAACGTCCCATTCTCCAATATTTTTCCCCTCAGCCCAGTAGGCATGAAAAACGGCCCTATGATAGGCCTCGTGCCGGCCCTGTTCTTTGGCGTATTCACCCAGCATGAGAGCCAGCTTGGTGTTCGCTATGATTGTAATCTCATCAACTGGCAGCCCCACGTCATTGGCCATTTTCTTAAAATGGTCTTTTACCTGGGCAAAATAGGCGCGATTACCGCCGTAAAATTGCTCAATCGGCAAACCCCCTTCCGGTATCTCAGGGTGCAAGAAAAAGGGCTTGTACTTGATCTCCAGATCGAAATCGTTTCGCAGCTTGTCCACCCGGTCCAGGGCGATATAGCAGAACGGTCATATGTAATCAGAATAGATCTTTACCTCGAGGGGCATAAAAAACCTTCCGATCAAATCAGCGGATCGATCCGCGAGAGGAGCTCTTGCCGATTTGTCAGGCCAACCTTTCTCCAGATCTCGGCGCCGGACTTATCGAATAGGATGAAGGTGGGGACCATCTCCAGGCCCAGCGACTCAGCCAATTCCTGACCGCTTGCGCTACGGACATCGATACGTATCACCTGGGCCCGGCCCGCCAACTCTTGTTCTAACCTATCGACCATAGGCTTCTGCGACATGCAAGCTGCTCAGTAGTTTGAATATAGTTTGACAAGGGCGGGCATGCGTTTGCCCACGAAAACCTGTTTCCAATCGGTTTGGTCTTCAAAGCGCGCCCCCGTTACCTTGGCCCTGATGTAGGCGGTTATAAAGCTGGCCAAAAGCACACCGAACAGGGCCAGACCACCAGGCGTTACGCCGCGAGCCGCGATCCAGGAACCCGTTCCCACCAGTGTAAGACCGGCCAGGAAGACAAAGGAATGTTGGTTGATGAACTTGCGCATGAGTCGTTACCTTTACTACTTTCAGATACCGAACCACAGCCGGTCAAGGGCTATACTTCCAGAGCCCGGAAAGAGCACGGCAATGCAAACTGCCCAGTTAAGGAAATTAAATTCCCAACCGCTGTTGTCCTGCGGGACAAAGAGCACTTTCCTGTTTTGAATTACCCCCGGATGGCCCCTTCCATGATAATCCATAGTCCTACGGCGACGATCTGGGTAAAAGCCCACAGCGACAGCAACCCCGCCTAAAGGCTCAACTAATGATTGGAGCTGCATCATGTTAAGCAGACCGGTCGTTCAACGCTGCCAAATTCGAAAGCAAATCCATTACTCAGCATCCATGGTATCAAGTTTTAAATGGGTACCGGCAAATCCGGGGACCAATTCGTCCAGTACGGCATGATTCATTCTCGTGTAGATGTGATTGCCTTCTTTTCTAGTGACGATCAGGCCGGCGTTCTCCAGAATGCGGTAGTGGTGAGATAGGGCTGGTTTGCTCAGGCTAAACTGATTGTCGAAGTCACCGCAACCAAGTTCCCCCTTTTCCACCAGGAGGCACACAATCTTGTACCGGGTGGGGTCGGCCAAGGCCTTAAAAGCACGTACGGCCCGCGATGGGAAGTCATCCATGGAGCAGTTTAATACTTCCAAAACTATTAAAACAATTAAAATACAGTCGCCGGCTATATTTATTTCCATTGCTGGTATTGATCATTTCCTGAAAACTTATTCATTTCCCGCTGGAGAGCCGCGTTTATTCTAGCGAACTTCAACCGATGCAGCGCTGGTCTCCCAGTCCCTCAACCGCCCGGTTTAGCCAACGGGTCAGCGGCCCGGTAAGCAGCCCCGGCTCAGTGGTCCCTTTGACCTTGATCGGCGGCGGGTCGCTGATGGTCACGGTCGATTAGCCGGCAAGTATGTCTGATCCCATCACCTCATTTGAGCGCCTCTACCAACGGCTGGAGGATATCCCGCCGTCGACTATCGCGGTAGCCGCCGCCGATGACGAAATCGTGTTGACCACCTTAGCCGCGGCCCGGGAGCGCAGCTGGATCGAGCCCATACTCACCGGCGAGCGGGACCGGTTGAAACTGATGCTGATCAATCTGGGCCAAGACCCCGATCACTACCAGATCGTGGAGGCGCCGGCCGGCCAGACGGCAGAGGCCGCGGTGGGCCTGGTGCGCTCGGGCGACGCCGACCTGTTGATGAAAGGGCGAACCACCACTGCGGAGTTGTTGAAGGCGGTGTTGCATCCCGAGACCGGATTGCGCCGGACGAATACAGCCCCGCAGGGCGACAATATCTCCACGCCAGCACCGCAGCCACAATTGCTCAGCCATGTGGCGGTGGTGGAATCACCGCATTATGAGCGGCTGATGCTGTTTGCCGATGGTGGGGTAAATATCGAGCAGCCACTGCCGGTGCTGCGGGAAATCCTATTCAACACCCTGGACATGAGCCGGGCCCTCAATGCCCGGGTGCCCCACGTGGCGGCCATGGCGCTGGTGGAAAGCGTCACCGAGCAGCTGCCCGAAACCAGGCTGGCCCGGGTGCTGGTCAAGGAAGCGGTCCGCGGGGAGTTCGGCAATTGCATTGTGGAGGGTCCCCTGGCGCTGGACCTGGCGCTATCGGCGGAGGTGGCTAAGCGCAAGGGGGTCGATTCCCGCATAGCCGGCCGGACCGATATTTTCCTGGGGCCGAATATCACGGCGGTAAATTTTGTGGTGAAGGCGTTGATGTCCATCGGCGGGGCCCGGGGCGGGGGGCTGGTGCTGGGAGCCAGGGCGCCCATCGTGCTGCTGAGCCGCTCCGATTCACCCGATACCAGGCTAAACTCTATCGCCCTGGCTCTGGCCGCCTCATTGTACTACAGTCAACATCCCTCCTTCGGGAACAGCCGGCAGATTACCATGGGCTTGTAGCGCGACGCCCGGTACCGTAGGCCCGGTTCACAGACTTAGCGCTATCATTAATGGGAATATACTATGGATATCCACAATCGTAAGGTAATGGTTTTGGGGGGATTCGGCCTGGTGGGCCGGGCGGTGGTGCGCAAGCTGGCCCAGGAGACCCCGGCTGAGATAATCATCGGTTCGCTGGGAGAGCAAGAGGCCCGGGAAGGGATAGAGCAGATCAAGGACGAAGCGCCGGGCGTGAAGATCACCCCGGTGTGGGGCAACATCTTTATCCGCGATAGCCTGAAGGACCTGTCCCGCGAGGAAATACTGGACCACCCGGAACACCGGGCGCAGCTGATGGCCGACACCATGGAACCGCTCGACGAGGATATCATGGCCCACTCCACCCTGCACCAGCTGATCTCCCGCCACCAGCCGCACATTATTATCGATACGGTGAATTCCGCCACCGGGGTCGCTTACCAGGACATCTATGACAGTTATTATAAGGTCTCCCGGGAGCTGGCGGCGACCCGGCAGCAGGCCGGACTCAGCGACAACCTGGTATCGGAAGTGGAAAAACTGATGGCCTCGCTATATGTGCCCCAGATCATCCGGCACATCCAGATACTATATGCCAGCATGCTGGAGAACCACACCAAGGTGTACATCAAGGTCGGTACCAGCGGCACCGGCGGCATGGGGCTGAACATCCCGTACACCCACAGTGAGGAGAAGCCATCCCGGGTGCTGTTGTCCAAATCGTCGCTGGCCGGGGCGCACACCATGCTGCTGTTCCTCATGGGCCGCACCCCTGACGCTCCCATCACCAAGGAGATCAAGCCGGCGGCGGCCATCGCCTGGAAGTCCATCGGCTACGGCCCGATCCGGAAGCGGGGCCGGTCCATCGAGCTGGTGGACTGCACCCCGGATGAGGCCCTAGTCCTGGGCAAGGCCTACCGATTCGAGGACCCGGGCAACTGGCGTTCCCTCGGCCGGCCGCTGGAAAGTGTTTACATCGACACCGGCGAGAACGGCATATTTTCCCTGGGCGAGTTCGAGTGTATCACCACCGTGGGCCAGATGGAGTTCGTTACCCCCGAAGAGATCGCCACCAACGTGATCATGGAAATCAAGGGTGACAATACCGGCCACGATATCATCAACGCCCTGAATAACGCCATCATGGGGCCCACCTACCGGGCCGGCGCCATGCGCCATGGGGCCCTGGAGCGCATGCGCCGGCTGGCCGAGAAGCACCAGGTGGACAGCGTGGCCTTCGAGCTGCTGGGACCACCGCGCTTATCGAAGCTGCTGCACGAGGCCAACCTGTTGCGGCAGGTGTGCGGCTCATTGCAGGACCTGGTCAAGGCTGATAGCGGTCAACTGACCAGGGACCTGGAAGCGCTGGTTGAGAGCAATACCGAGGTGCGCAGCAAGATCATCTCCATCGGTGTGCCGATCCTGATGAGTGATGGTAAGCGGCTTTTGCGCGGCCCGGTGGTGGAGATACCTCCCGCCCTGGCTCGGGATGAAATTCCCATCACCCCCAAAAGCATCGACGACTGGGCCGAGGCGGGCTGGGTGGACCTGCGGGAGGCCAACATCGGGCGGTGGCAGTCCCGGGCGCGGGCCATCCTGGCCGAGGCGGAGCTGATTCCTGAGGAAGAAAGCGGCTCCCAGTACCACCATAACCGGGAATACTGGGCGCCGGACGAGCCGCTGAACGCCGGCAAGGTGGCGGCCTGGATCTTCGTTAACGAGGATAAGGGGCTGCGGGTTAAGAGATAAGATAGTTTCGAGCCTGCGACCAGCTCAGGCCAAGGTTTCTGGTTGCGAGTTGTGAGTTAAGCCCGGAAAATTGCTATCGGAATGAGGAACAATTGGCCGGATGAGTTGATGAACGTAGGCAAGGTGGCGGCCATGATTATTATGCAGGAGAACAAATGAAGTACAAACTAAATCCGATCGAGATTCCTCCGGATAACCCATTTGCCAACGATGCCCTAGATCGAAAGGAATCTGTAGAATCAGTTGCAGCCTTGATTGAAGAATTACCGGGACCTTTTGTTCTCGCAATTAACTCTCCATGGGGAACAGGCAAAACAACATTTGTAAAATTTGTGAAAACTATCTTAGAGGCAAAGGGAATTGCCTGTGTGTACTTCAGCGCGTGGGAGACCGATTTTGCCAGTGATCCTATGATCGCCTTCTTGGGCGAGCTCGAGGTTGCGGCTAAGGGGTTTACAGGAAAGAAAAGGACATTCAAAGCAAACTTCGACAAAGTTAAATCTATCGCTTCAATCATTGCAAAAAAGGCAATCCCGGTGGCGGGAAAAATTGCGACGGCAGGCATCCTTGATATATCAGCCTTTACCGAGGGGGCTATCGCAAAATTGGTTGAGGAGAGCATCAATGACGTAGTCAGCGCCTATGGTAAGGAAAAGGATCTAATGGAGAAGTTTCGCGAGAAGCTTGCGGCTTCACTGGATGCTCTAACCGGGAACGGCAATTCATCCCCAGTCATAATCTTCGTCGATGACCTTGATAGATGCAGGCCAACATATGCTATCGAATTGCTCGAACGTATTAAGCATCTTTTCGATGTTGAAAATGCAATTTTCGTTCTTTCTCTCGATAAGCAACAGCTCGGGGTGAACTTAATGGCCGTCTACGGACAGGGTATCAACTCGAACGAATACTTGCGCAGGTTTATTGACTTAGAGTACTTACTCCCAAAAACCGATTCGGAAAAGTTCACGCTTAACCTCTTTCAACGCTTTGGTTT
>JADFMC010000086.1 GCA_022564085.1 Fidelibacterota bacterium
CCATCCGTTATTATGAGCGACGGGGCTTGCTGCCTGAACCATCCCGGCGGGAGTCGGGCTACCGGCAATATTCGCCTGATGCGGTGGCTCGGTTGGAGTTTATCCGCCATGGCAAGGAGCTGGGCTTCACCCTCACCGAGATTATGGAGCTGCTGGCCTTACGGGTGGACCCCGACACCAGTTGCGCCGACGTCAAGGCCCGGGCGGACGCCAAGATTACGGATGTGCACGATAAGATCCGGTCACTGCTGCGGATCGAGAGAGCACTGACCAGGCTGGCCGCCCAGTGCCACGGCCAGGGCCCCACCGGTGATTGCCCCATCCTGGATGCCTTGAACGGGGAAAGCCTCGACCGGTGAACCGGATTATCGAATGAACATTACTTAGTGGGCTTAAGCAAGGAGCAAGATCAGATGCGTACTACTTCAATGGCAGTGATCACCGCGGCCGGGGCCAGCCTGTGTTGCACTGGCCCCCTCCTGCTGGCCGGCTTAGGCGCCGGTTCGCTGGCCGGTTTCGCTTGGCTGGAACCGACCCGTCCCTATCTGGCTCTGGCGGCAGTGGGGCTACTGGGTTGGGCCTTCTGGCGCAGCTACCGGCCCCAAGTGGCCCAAGCCTGTTGCTCCATCGAGGAGCGTAAAGGATTAAGCCTCCAACGCAAGTCCCTGTGGGGGATTGCATCCCTGGTGTTGGTGCTCCTGGCGTTCCCTTACCTACAAGCTTCGTTGGGATATAGCGACGCTGACAGTTCGGTGGTGGCCGAATATGCGCCGGGCGAGCAGAGCACCTGGGCCATTGCAGGCCTGACCTGCGCCGGATGCGCCGCAGGCCTGGAAGCATCTCTGGCGGCAACCAAGGGGATGACGGCTTGTGAGGTTCTTTTTGACGACGGAATGATGAATTGCCGGGTCGATGCCAACCGGCTGGACATAGCGGCCATCCCGGGCATGGTGGAGCGGCTGGGATTTCGGTCCCGGTTAGCGCCGGATATTGACACAATAATTAATTGACACTTAGTCACCGACTTATTAGAATGAGAAATCGATTGATGCCGGCAGTGGAATCAGTCACAGTGAATGAAGAAAGAATCAAGGAGTTCCTGGGGGCCTTCCCCCGTCAGTTCATGGAATTAGGTCCACAGGAGCAATTGCTTTCTGCCGGGATTTACCGTCTCCTGGCGAGTAAAGCCGCCCCGGTCTCCCCGGTGGAACTGGCCGACAGCCTCGAGATGACCGCCGACGATGTCCAGGAGATACTCGCTGGCTGGACAGGTTTGTTTTACGATCACTCACACCACATTATCGGTTACTGGGGCCTCAGCATCCGGGAAATGGGGCACCGTTTTATAGTCGACGGGAATACCCTCTATACCTGGTGCGCATGGGACGCCTTGTTCATCCCGCAGATAATTGGCAAAACCGTCCAGGTGGAATCGGTGGATCCGGAAACTAAGGAGATCATTCAGCTCACCGTATCACCTGAGAGGGTAGTGGCGGTGGAACCGCGTAATGCGGTGACCTCATTCATGATACCCAGGACGGATGAAATGCGATCGGATGTGATTAAAAGCTTCTGTCATTACCTACACTTCTTTACCTCCCAGGAAACCGCTGAGAAATGGGTTTCCGCAAGTGAGAAAAAAGCTGATCTCATAATACTCAGTCTCGTAGAGGCCTATCGGATCGGCGTAGAAAAGAATCGGCTCCAGTATGGTGAAGCTGTGGGAGCACCGGTAACCGACGTTGCAGCCTAAAGGTGGTAACTTGAATCACCGGTTTAATGTTCAATCCATCGAAGGAGTAGACAATGCCACACTATGATATAGCAGTAATTGGCGCGGGACAGGGTGGACTACCGGCGGCCTTCATGGCGGCCCGCTTGGGAGCCAAGGTAGCCTTGATCGAAAGGCATACGGTGGGTGGCACATGAGTGAACGAGGGGTGTATACCCACCAAGACCTTGTTAAGGTCTGCCGAAGTGATGCACCTGGCCCGCCACCGAGCGGCTGAATTCGGGGTACGGGTATGGACCCTCAAGCGTTGAGCTTCGACCTGACCGTAGCCGTGCGACGCAAAGACGCCATCATCTCAGGCATAGTCTCTGGTATTCAACGAAACATCCAGCGCAATGATGGTATCGACTTCATTACTGGCCAAGCTGAGTTCACTTCTCCTGTTGATCTAAAGGTGGACGGCAGAGCTCTGCAGGCTGATAAAACCATCCTGGCAATTGGATCAACAATAATCACCCCACCCATCCCAGGCTTGGAGGAGGCGGGCTATATTACCAATGACGAAGCGCTCAATCTATCCACTATACCGGCCTCGATGATCATCATCGGCGCCGACTACGTCGGGATTGAGTTCGCCCAGATATATTCCCGTTTCGGAACAAATGTCACCCTGCTGGGCCGGGCGCCTAAAGTGATGCCAAATGAAGAACCGGAGCTTTCAGAATACCTGGGAACATTGTTGGCCGACGAGGGTATCGAATTACACGCCTCTACGGAAGTAAAAGCCGCCGGGAAAACAAACAGTCAACGGTATGTCACCGCCCAGGTGGACGGCATTGAAAAGCGTTTCGAATCCGATGTGATCCTATTGGCGGCCGGACGTGCCGCCCGGGTCGCTGATCTGGGCCTCGACGAGGCGGGGGTTGAAATGAATGGCGCATTCCTCAGCTCGAATGAGCAGCTGCAAACCACGGCGCCCAACATCTGGTCCCTGGGCGACGCTAACGGCGACTATTTATTCACCCACCGGGCCATTTACGACGGCCCCATAGCAGCCCTCAATGCGGTCAAGGGGTTGGGCAAAACGGTAGATTACCGGGTTGTGCCCCGGGCGGCATTCACCGAACCGGCGCTGGCCAGTGTTGGAATAACTGAACAGCAAGCTAGGGATGCCGGGTATAAAGTAAAAATAGGGATAGAGCACTTCGCCGATTATGGGCGCGCCCAGGCCATCGGGGAAACGGATGGAATGGTCAAAATAGTGGTGGATGAGAATAATGACGAGATCCTCGGCGGTCACATTCTGGGACCCCACGCCGATATACTGATTCATCAGGTGGCTATAGCCATGCATGATCATGGCAAGCTTGAGAGGCTAACCAAAACTATTCACGTGCATCCCACCATGAGCGAGGTGGTTAAGGGTGCTGCCAAGGCGGCGCGTTAGGATCGATACAAAGGACCCATGATAACAGGAAAGATTAATCAATCGGAGGACATGAGAATGAGAATCCAGACAACCAGAGTGGTTGAACTTATAGCGGTGATGGCCATGGCGATTTATGGGCTTCAGGCACAGGAGCATGATATGAGTAAAATGATGCAACTACCTGAGTCTCAGGCCATGGTGGCATCAGCTTATGATTTCAACGACACTGTGGAACTGCTGACAGCCGCCATTGAGGAGCAGAACCTGATGGTGCTCAAGGAGATAGACGCCCAGAAGATGCTGAAGATGGTCAACATGAAAGTGGGGGGGATGAAACAGCTTCTGTTCTTCCACCCGCGTTACATGAAAATGATCATGGAAGCCAATCCCATGGGTACCATTGAACCGCCGCTGAAGATAGCCGTGATGGAACGGCCCGATGGCCAGGTGATGGTAAAATACATAAAGCCAAGTGCCCTGCTTGGGAAGTATTCCGGTCTCGAAGAAATAGGTAAAGAACTAGACGAAATTGTCACCCAGATTACGGATTCGGTCCGGAAATAGAGTAGCTACAATGGCGAAACACGGTTATAACAGAACATTCCTGATCCTCGGGGCGTTCCTCACTGGAGGCGCCGTCCCGATCCAGCTGGTAACTCTGTCGTTCGGGTATGCGCAGTATCTTAAGCAGACTGCCATGGGTCCGAAAATGATTCTAGTGGCACACCAGTTTGCTGAGTGGTACATACCACTGGTATACCTGCCTTCCCTGGTCATACTAACCGGCATCCTCTACTTAAGCAGGACCCGATACCCTGACGTATTCCGCCGGATAATCGTGGGATTGGGTGTAGGCGCTTTGGCAACGGTGGCCCTAGACTTATTCCGTGCAATGGGTGTGATCAACGGCTGGCTGCCAGGCGATACACCCGCCATGTTCGGGAAGATGGCTACCGGGAGCCGCTCATTTACGGTGTTTTATCCGGTCGGGTACTTCGTCCACTACCTGAATGGCGCGAACTTCGGGCTGTTTTTCACCTTCGTCTGGGGACGGCAACGGTCGTTTCAGCATTCAGTTGCTTGGGCAATATTCTGGCTGCTCCTGATTGAAATCGGCATGATGACCGGTCCACCAATGGCCCCTATGGTAGGACCGTTCGGGATCAGATTCGCCTGGCCGCAATTCTTTCTACTAACCTTAGTGGCTCATATTGCCTTTGGTACTGTGCTCGGTATTCTGGTTCACTTTTGGTTAAAGGAAGAGGACCGCGGTGGCCTATTAAAGTTCATACAAGGCCAGAGAGCCTGATAAGCGCTTCGCCATTTCAATAAAAGTAGAAATAATGTCCGATTCTTGCTGTGCAATACCTGAAACGAATACGAGTGGATCCGATTCCTGCCCCACCTGTGGCGAAAAGGGGAAGCCCGTAGGCGCCGAAACGATCAACGCCTTGGTGCGGCCGGGAGCTGCAGCTGCGAGGTCATGAATCCTAAAGGCAACTGCTGCCTGGGCGACGTGCGGGCGGCGTATAAGGAACTTAGCGTGCCACTGGCGATATAAAATCGTGTTACCTGTCCCTAACCCTCGACCGAAAAAGCCTGGGGCAATCTAATATTAGCGGCTGAATCGCCCCCGGAAGCGGCTGCTGGACGGGTCCCGGGCAAGTCCGTTCGTTCTCGCCACGAGCCACTGTGGATGATTTGAGGATAAGTTATGGCCAATGATATCGAAAAATCGCAGACAGCTTTCCCCGAGTTTAATCCAAGTCCAGTAATGAGTTTCTCTGTCGATGGCGGGCTCGCCAGTGCCAACCATAGCGCCCACGAAGTTGCTGCAGCTATCCGGATCGAACATCTACCTGACCTGCTGCCCAGGGACTATGCCGGTCTCATCCAGGATGCTCTGGAAACGGGACGCAGCCACTTAGGGCATCACTCGTCGATCGGGGAGCGGATATTCTCCTGGTCATTTATCCCGCATCAGGAGATTAAACTGGTATATGTATACGGTAATGATATCACCGATCGCGTTGACGCCCGGAATATCGTCCGGGAAACGGAAAGTCTTTTTGATGTCCTATGGGATAATACTACCGATGCAATCCTATGTATAGAGCCGAAGCATCTGATGATCTGTGGGGCCAATTTGTCGGCGAGTAAGCTTCTGGGATATTCCCAGTCCGAATTGCTGAGGCTACCCTATAATGAAATTGTCATCGGTGGTGTGACTAAGATTAAGGACCTGAGTAAGCATAATAGTTCACCGGTAGAGCCCTTATTTCAGCTGATGACCTTTCGAGCCCGCGATGGCAAGGAGATTCAGGTGGAATGTTCCTTCACCATCGCGCCCCACCAGGAGCTGAACCTTATGTACATCATCGCCCGGGATATCACCGAACGACTGAAAGATGAGGAGGCCCTGCGCCAGAGGACCGAGCAGTTACGCCAGTCCCAGAAGATGGATGCCCTGGGTAAACTGGCTAGTGGAGTGGCTCACGATTTCAACAATCATCTCGCTGCTATCATTGGCTTCCATGATTTATTATTGATGGATCCAAAATTGGAGCCCCGCATGGAGAACCGAATTAAGGAAATTGGCAAGGCAGCCAATCGGGCAAAAGTTTTGACGAGGCAGATGCTTACCTTCAGCCGGCATCAGCAGAGTACCGATTCTGCGATCGTGGATGTCAACGCCGCTATTGTTGAATTACAACAAATGCTGGAGCGATTGTTGGATAATCGCTACGAACTCATCACCGATTTGGCCGCTCAGACTTGTCCTGCGAAAACCAGCCGGGGACATCTTGAACAGGTAATCATGAATCTGGTGGTAAACGCCCGGGATGCCATGCCCGACGGCGGGCAGATTCACATCAGAACCACAAATATCTCGCTCAGCGAAAGCGAGTCTGAGAAATTTCCGGATCTGACGGCCGGCCCATATGTTTCGCTGGCTGTTAGCGACAGTGGTATAGGCATGGATCCTGAGACCCAGGCACAGATTTTCGAGCCATTTTTCACAACCAAGCAGCAGGGTGAAGGGACCGGCCTCGGACTGGCAACCGTTTACGGGATTATCAGGCAGAATAAAGGGGCGATCACGGTGAACAGCGAAGTGGGAGTGGGCACCACGTTCACGGTTTATCTCCCCAAAACTACCCCGACTGTCGGCAAAGCTGAAAATCATACTAATTCCGATCATTTATCCATCCATGATACTCAAAAAGATCGGATCAAAGCCGATAAACCTGCGGCAGCTCAAGAAAATGTCACCTGACATTCATTGATGTGAAAACTTCGATAGATCACGAAGAGGGCCGGCATACTCGGCTGGTTTTACTGCTGGTGCTGCTGCTGGCGCAAGCTCCTCTTTGGGGCCAATGACCCCTTTGAAGCAATCCCACGCTCCCGGTCGGGAGTACCACCGAAGGTATCGCGCTAGGCAAAGGATCGCTATTGCTGGGCGCCGCCTACAATTTCGCTGCCCTGAGTCCGCGGCAAGAGGGCGCCACCGCCATATCTGAGGAACACCTTGGCCGGACTCAGGTACACCGAATATCGCTGTTTGGCCTCTATGGGCTGCATCCGCGCCTTAACGCCTTGATCACACTGCCCTTTATACACTGGCGACAGGAAGCCGATGAGCCCGATGTTCACCACAGTAGGAAGTCGGTGCTGGGATTACGAGACCTTCAAGTTGGGTTGCGATGGGTGCTATCAAACGCCCAGTTCGGACCCGGTCAGCGCCTATTTATCGGGGCCAATCTGGCTTTGCCCACCGCCCCTACTTACGAGTTTAATCCTTTCGGTGGAGCCGCTGATTCGATTGATCATCACCATTTCGTCCTGGGCACGGGCACCACGACAGTCACTTTTTACGGTGAATGGTGGTACCGTTCCGAGTTCCCGTGGGTGACCGGACTGGTGGCCCGCTTCCGGCCGCGCCTCTTTACGAGCCGTAAGGGATTTCAGCCCGGCTCGCGGCTGGAGGTAGACTTTCATGCTATCGGTCACTCCTACCGGCTGTGGCGGGCTTTCCCTTATCTGACGTTAAACTTCCGCCGGGAAATAGAGGACTACTGGGACGGATCGCCGGCCCCCAACTCAGGGGGGTTGTTCATTGAGGCTAGCGCCGGACTGGACTTTGAACTGACTGAATCCGTTTCCGCCGTGTTCAGATTCAGAGGCCCAATTTGGACTAAGGTTGAGGGCGGCCAGCAAATCTCCCGCGGCCTGGAACTGGCCCTGCGTACTATCAGGTGAGGAAACAATTTTGCTTCGACGGTATTAAAATACAGACACCATGCCTAACCGCACTCAAAACCTTAATCGATGGATCGTCATAGTTGCCCTGGGACTGGTAGCAACGGGATTTGCCTCACCCGTGCCGGCTGCCAACCGGCCCATGGAGGATTCCGCCGAGCGCTCAGCGCTGCACATCAAGCTGGTTAATGGTATCGACCTGGATGGTAATCAATTCCACGGCTCTTCCCTGGAAGGCAAGATAGTGCTGCTCGATTTCTGGGCTGTGTGGTGCGGGCCGTGCCTGGCTGCTTTCCCGGCCCTCAAGCGGCTCAGCCAGGACTTCAACGACCAAAACTTCGAGGTTATCGGCATCGCCTCATACTCCGGGACCCGCGCCGATGTGCAGGAGGTTGTGGAACAATACGGTGTGGGATACACTATCATTTTGGGAGAGATACCGTTGATCACGAAATTTGGAGTCATTGGGCTCCCAACCTATTTCCTGATGGGTCGCGATGGTACAGTAGCCCATAAATATGTTGGTGAAGTCAAGGACCTATACGAGCGTATCTCAGCCGATATTGGTGAAATTCTCAATAGTGCCGGGCCCTTACCCGGCGCCGGTAACGAGTAGGGGAACGATATGAAAAAAGGCAAGACAATCTTCCTCTGGACGGCCTGCCTGATAATGA
>JADFMC010000087.1 GCA_022564085.1 Fidelibacterota bacterium
CCTGCCGGGATGACCGTCAACGCCGTCAGCCCTGGGAGCGCACCTGACACAAACTTTGGTCGGAACATGACATTCCTGGCCCGCAACGTCATGATGCCGCTGATGAAGATCCTGGGGCCGTTCATCGGCATGGCCGGGCCAGTGGATGTTGCCGCCAGGCGGCTGGTGGCGGCTGCCGACTACTCTGACGAACAGAGTGGCGACTTCTACGCGAGTCCTGCTGGCAAGCTCGTTGGCCCTGTCGAGGTCCATACTCAGCCACATCTGGTCAACGACCAGTACCGGAAGGCATGCTGGGAGGTCCTTGTCAAACTCTCGGGAGGAGTGGGCTACCCAGCCTGAGTGGCCACCAATGCCGCCGCTTGATCCTGAGGCTCTCCCTGTTCATTCAACCAGGAGAAAACAAGAATCTGGTGTTCCTCTCCCTCAATGCTGGCCGTTTGCAGGGCGATGGTGATCGTTTCCGGATCAAGCTTCCAATCAGCACCAATTGACCCACCGACAAAAAGCCCTCAGTCTCCATCGGAAAATGAGGGCCTTCCGTTTGTGACTCGGGCGGGATGGGCTCGCTTCGCAGCGCCGGTCTCCGCTCCCTGCGGTCGCTCCGGCTCGAACCCGCGGCCAATGGCTTAAAAGGACAGCGTCAGTTCGTCGTAAGAAGGAAAAAAGAGACAAGAAAGGGTGACAGCACCCATAAGGATATCGCTGCTGTTCAGCCTGCAGAAATCTTTTCGATTGCAGTGATCGTGAACTTCGTCTTTTTGCCTCGGATTTCAATTGAAAAATCTTCACCAATCCTTTTCCCGGATAGAGCGCGGCCAAAAGGTGAACCGTATGTTACGATCGAGGAAAAGAGATCCAGCTCAAATTCGATCGTGCCTAATAGGAAAAAGTCTTCGACCTTCCCTGTGTCCTGTTCACGGATTGTAACCTTATTACCAAAACCTACCTTGTCGTTTTTAATTTCACTGTTCTCGATGATCTGGAATGGGGAATAGGACTGCATCAATTGTTTCTTATATATTACTAAACTCTGCGCCTCCTTGGCAGCGTGATATTCCGCATTTTCCTTAAGATCTCCGTGACTAGCTGCATCTCTAATCTTTACTGAATTCTCTTTTATTGATTTTTCAAGAGTATTCATTTCCTCCATCAACGCGCGGTACGTATCCCGCAGTATCAAAGTCGCCATAATAGAACTCCCATAATTGACCGAACGAAAAGCAGTTAGTATTGGAAGTATGTGACCTATAATTACTAGGTGTGACCTGCCCCCGTTGTTTGGACCACTTGGTAAGTTAGTGGTTGAGATTGCAGTTAACACGTAGTTGAATTGGTTGTAGCGTGAGTGGGAATGTGTGGAAATCAGCATGCCAGATCATGACCTACGGCTTAAAAGCACACAGGCTTGTAGACGAGGGCTGGTCCTAACTGTGCAATAAACGTGCAATCTCAATATCGCGGCATTTCTTCTCTCGTCGTGAAAAGTCGCGGCTTGTCGCAGAGCACTGGACGTAGAAAAGGGTCCAGGAAGTATCCTAAACCCTTGTTATTACAGAGTGACTCGGGCGGGATTCGAACCCGCGGCCAATGGCTTAAAAGGCCACTGCTCTACCAGCTGAGCTACCGAGTCGGGTGGTGCGGGAAGGTCAGCCTGCGCGGTTTCCCATCTGTTGCGCGCCATGAGGAAATCGAACCTTCAACCTTCAGAATAAGAGTTCTTCGCTCGCCCGTCGTGAATTTACTGCCCGTATCCGGTATGTATCCGGGAAAATGGTGGTGGTATGAACTTGCTGTATCCGGGTGTCACCATCTGGGATATGTAGATGCCTGATGACTCTGGATGGCGCCAACTCCCGGCCCATAAGTGTCTTACTACCGGGGACATCTCCGACCCTTCAGGCAGGCCGTAGCCCAGGGTGGTGCTGAGTAGGTAGGTGGTCTACGCCTTGGGGTCGCTCCCCAGCTGCAGTGATTTTCCGCTGCCACCGTTGTGGTGCATCACGATCTCCGACATGATGGAGAGGGCAATCTCTTCGGCGGCCTTGGCTTTCAGGTCCAGGCCTGCCGGCGCGTGGAAGCGCTGGAGTTGTTCATCAGTGGCCCCCTTTTCCTGCAGGTAGTCGATGATGATGCCGGTCTTCTTTTTACTCGCCACCACGGCCACGTAGGGAACTCCCATCTGCAGCGCTTTCAGCGACACTTTGTCATCGTCCCGGTGATGGGTGCCCAGCACATAGTAGTCCACGGAAAAATCGAGGTCCTCGATCTCCAGTGGCTCGGTGATAATCTTCTCGGCCCCGGGATAGCGATCCGCCTCCTCGGCTGAGGTCTGCACCATCACCCGATAGTTGAGAAGATCGCCCAGTTGGGCGAGCACTTCTGTTACCCGGCCCATGCCGCGGATCAGCAGCACCGGTGCGCTTAGTTGCGGTTCCACGATAACAGCCATTTTACCTCCACAGGGTATGCCCATATCCATTGTGTCGCTGTCGAGATCAATGTTGATGATGCGGGGGGTGCCATCGAGATAGCTCTCCCGGGCCGTCGCCGCCACCCGGTTCTCCACACAGGCTCCTCCGATCCAGCCGAGGATCCGTTCGCCGGCCTCGTTATAGATCGCCTTGTCGCCCAGCTTGCCCGATGACGAGCCTTGCACTTGAATCACCGTGGCGATGGCGAATGGGGTGTTGGACGCCTTCAACTCGGCGATGGACTTGAATAAATCTTTATGCAGAGGCAATCGAACCTCCCTTCCCGGCGTTCATCATATTTAGGTTTTGCTCCTCGCTCTCGTAATTAGCGGCGATGCCTCTGTTACTCACTGCCACGGCGATCGTTTCAGCATTATGGCGCTCCAGCATAATTTGCTTGTATTCCCCCGGCATTCAGGCCGAGCCAGCGGCGACTCGGATGATCGCCGCTACTCTTATAAGTAGGCAGGCCCGGCTGGCCTATGGCCTTCAGGACTACGCGCAGATCGAGAAGGCTGCGCAGATTGTGAACCGGGAGAAAATTGTCAATGTAGGGCAACACGGCCAGGATGCCCCGAGTCAACGGCTCGAAGGTCTCGTAGCCCAGGTTAGGATTCAGCCAGATCAGCCGATGGCAACTTCGCTTCAGCCGGGCCATTTCCGCCGCCAGCAAGTCTGGTTCGCCGGTATCCCAGCCATCACTGATCACCAGCACCACTGCACCGGTGCCCAATGTTCGCCTGGCCCAGGTAAAGTTAAACTCCTTCAGGGTGGCGCCGATGCGCGTACCGCCGTCCCAATCCGGCACATCAATGGTGATGATCTCCAGTGCCTGTTGAGCATCACCCCGTCTGAGAAGATTCGTGATCCGGGTCAGGCGGGTACCGAAGGTGAAGGACTCCACTCTTGGCAGGGCCCGGGAGACAGTGTGCATGAAGTGCAACAGTATCCGTGAGTAGCGCTCCATGGAACCACTGATGTCGCATAAAATGACGAGCGGCCGCGGCTTCTGCTTGCGTTGCTGCCATGCCAGCTTCACGAACTCGCGAGTGGCCAGCACGTTTTTACGGATAGTATGCTGCAGATTCAATCGATACCGTTTGTGGCCTTGCCGGAGGCGGCGCGTTTTACGCAGTCCGAGACTCCAGTCGCTCGATCGCAAGATTTCGGCGGCTTGGCGAAGCTCATTTTCACTGTATTCCTCAAAGCGCTTGGACCGCAGCAATTCGGCAGGGCTGTAGGCGGCCATCAGGTCGATCTTGGACAGTTCCTCCTCTTTGGGAGCCTGATCCCCCTGCCCTGAAGCATCCGACCGTCCGGTGGGTGTGCGCGGAGCCGGGGACGGAACCCTGTGGGTGTTATCCGGCGCTTCTCGGGCCGCCAGTTTTTCCAAGGCTGATGCCGTCTGCTGCAGACGGTCCGGATGTTGCCAGAATACCTCGAAGGCCCAATCGAAAAAGGGGATATCGCTATGTTGCTTCACCAGGGTCCCCTGTAGTGCCCATTTGAATTCGCCCTTGCCCCGCACGCCCACCAGTTCAACAGCCTCGATGGCCGATAAAATCTCGCCGGGTCCGACCTTAAGTCCACCCGCCCTCAGAAACCGGCCAAAGGAAGTGGTGCTCGCCAGGAGATCAATTTTTAAGTCTACCGATGCAGCATTCATGATCCGCCAGAGGAGTTACTCACGGCTCGTTCCACCAGGCTGGCGACCATATCGCCCTTCACCTTCACCATGTCGTCTTGGTATTTCAGCAACGTACCCAGCGTGTCTTCGACAAACTCAGGCGTCATCTCCGCCGCTCCCAGCGCATTGAGGGCCGCCGCCCAATCAAGGGTTTCAGCGATCCCGGGTGCCTTGTACAGATCGGCTTCTCGGAGGGTTTGTACAAAACTGACGATCTGCCCGCCAAGGGAGTCTGAGATATGGGGAAGCTTGCGCCGCACGATGTCGAGCTCCTGTTTGGCTGTCGGGTAATCGATCCAATGGTAGAGGCAACGCCGCTTGACAGCGTCGTGAATCTCACGGGTCCGGTTGGAAGTGATGATGACCACTGGCTTCTGCTTGGCGCGAATCGTGCCGATTTCGGGAATGGTCACCTGGAAGTCCGAAAGGATTTCAAGCAGGAAAGCCTCGAACTCCTCGTCGGCCCGGTCCAGTTCATCGATGAGCAACACCGGTGGCTTGTCGGATTGGTAGTCCACCGCCTGCAACAGGGGGCGCCGGATCAGGAACTCCCGGCCAAATATTTCCTGGGAGATCTGCTCCTTGTCGGAAATGTGGGCCGCCTCCAGAAGTCTGATCTGGATGATCTGACGGGCATAGTTCCACTCGAACACGGCATTGTGAACATCGAGCCCTTCATAGCACTGCAATCGGATCAATTCCGTATCGAGAAGTTTGGCGAGCACTTTCGCCACTTCCGTCTTCCCGACCCCCACTTCACCCTCAAGAAATAACGGCTTCTCCATCTTCAACGCCAGATAGATAGCGGTCACCAATGAGCGGTCTGCAATATAATCGAAATCGCCCAGCCGGGTGCTCAGCTCTTCAATGGAATTGGGACCATTCATTGCAGTGGCCGCTCCATAGGCTTAAGCGTTAGGAAAAATGGTGCGCGTTGTACGATCACGTGGCATGGCTCCGGTTGTGTGGAAAAAAATCTTGACTTTAAGCGTCAATATTCGTAATAATCCTGCCCGTAAATCAACGAAAAACTCACCGCTGGAGATATTTTACGTTGAATTACACAGCCGAGAGACATCCGACTCAGTTGCATGGTTGATTATGGCGCGAGCCGTCACCAGACCGGAACCACATATATATTTATATCCCTCGCCATATTCGATGTACTTACGGAGTCCGATGTCATATCGGGCCATGGCTAGCACCCGCTAGAAAAAAATGGAGGTACGCGAATGATTCCCGGTTCGTTTGAATATCACCACCCCGGCTCGCTGGACGAGGCAATCGCTCTGCTTTCCTCGCTGGGCGATGATGCTAAGGTCCTTTCCGGGGGACAAAGTCTGATTCCGATGATGAAACTACGCCTGGCCGAACCGGCCCATTTAATCGATATCAACGGGCTCACCGATCTGGAGTATATCAAGGAATCCGACGGCTACTTGACCATTGGGGCTCTGACCCGGGAAGCCGACCTGGACCGCTCCGATGTGATCGGAAAAAAGTATGCGGTCATCCACGACACTGCCCATGTTATCGCCGATCCGCAGGTGCGCAACCTGGCTACCATCGGTGGAAACCTGGCTCACGGCGATCCAGCCAATGATCATCCGGCAACCATGCTGGCCCTCAGGGCTGAAGTGGTGGCCACCGGACCCAACGGTCCTCGCACGATCCCCATTGATGATTTCTTTATCGGCCCCCTCACAACTGCTCTGGCACCCAACGAGATCCTCACCGAGTTGAGAATTCCTGCGCCGACCCAGGGGAGCGGAGGCGCCTACCTGAAGCTTGAACGCAAGGTAGGCGATTTTGCTATCGCCGGTGTCGCGGCGGTAGTGACTCTGGATGGCAGCGGCAACTGCACCCTGGCGGGCATTGGGCTGACCAATGTCGGTCCCACCCCGCTCCGGGCCACCGCGGCTGAAAAGTTCCTCCTCGGAAAACCGCTGAGCGATGACAATATTGCCGAAGGCGGCCGTATGGCTGGTGAGGCATCCCAACCTACCAGTGATCACCGTGGCTCGGCGGAATACAAGCGGGCCATGGTTAAAGAAATGACCATCCGGGCCCTTAAGAAGGCCAAGGCCCGCGCAGAAGGAGAGCAATAGAATGGCCAAACAGACTGTTACACTCAAAGTTAACGGCGCAGACCACACGGCTGAGATCGATCAGCGCCTGCTGTTGGTCCATTTTATCCGCGAGAATCTGGCGCTCACCGGTACCCATATCGGCTGCGACACGACCCACTGCGGTGCATGTACGGTGATCCTGGACGGCAAGGCAGTGAAATCGTGTACCGTCTTTACGGTGCAGGCTGATGGGAAGGAGATCCTGACCATCGAAGGCATGACCACCAACGGCAAGCTGCATCCCCTGCAGGAAGGCTTTATGGAAGAGCACGGCCTGCAGTGCGGCTTCTGCACGCCGGGCATGATCATGTCCAGCTACGCCTTGCTCCAGGAGAACAAGAATCCCACTGAAGAGGAAATCCGTTGGGGCATCTCCGGTAACCTCTGCCGCTGTACCGGATACATGAACATTGTGAAGGCTGTCCAATACGCCGCCCAGAAGGGTTAACCGGGCGCGATGCGCGCACCAGGAGGAAAATTATGACTGATCTCAGGACTTCAGCAGAAATCGGTGGCATGGGGCACTCGGTGAAGCGCCGGGAAGACCCCCGTTTCATCCGCGGAAAGGGCAACTTTGTGGATGACGTGGTCCGGCCCGGCATGCTCTATATGGCCATCGTGCGCAGTCCCTTCGCCCACGCCAAGATAAAGAGCATCAATACCGAAAAGGCCCTGGCCCACCCCGGTGTGGCGGCGGTGATTACCGGTGAGACGTTGAAGGAATACAACCTGCACTGGATGCCGACCCTCATGTCTGACACCCAGATGGTGCTGCCGGTGGACGAGGTCATGTACCAGGCCCAGGAAGTCGCCGCCGTCATCGCCACCGACCGCTACAGCGCCGCCGACGGCGTGGAACTGGTGGAGGTGGATTACGAGCCCCTGGAGGTGGTCATCGATCCCTTCAAGGCGCTGGAGCCGGGGGCGCCGGTGCTGCGGCACGATAAGGAGGGGCAGAAAGATAACCGTATATTCCATTGGGAGGCCGGCGACAGGGCGGCAACGGAGAGGGCCTTCCAGGAGGCCGATGTGACGGTGAAGCAGGATATCTACCTCCCGCGCATCCACGTGGCCTCCATCGAGACCTGCGGCATTGTGGCCGAGTTCGATGCTGTTGAGGGCCAGCTCACCATCTGGATGACTTCCCAGGCGCCCCACGCCCATCGGACCGTATTTGCCATGGTGGCTGGCCATGTCGGTCTGTCCGAGGAGAAAATTCGCATCATCTCGCCGGACATCGGCGGTGGATTCGGTGGCAAGGTGCCGATCTATCCCGGCTACGTCATTGCCATCGCCGCAACCGTGGTGACGGGGGCGCCGATCAAGTGGATCGAAGACCGGCGGGAGAATTTGCAGGCGGACTCGTTTGGCCGCGATTATCATATGGCCGCCGAACTGGCAGCAAGCAAGGACGGCACCATACAGGCGCTGCGCATCAAGACCATTGCTGACCACGGCTATACCGATGCCGCCACCCAACCGTCCAAATGGCCAGCGGGCATGTTCTCCATCGCCACCGGCTCCTACAGGCTAGAGCAGGCCTTCTGCGAGGTGGACGGCGTCTACACCAACAAGCCGCCCGGGGGCATCGCTTACCGTTGTTCATTCCGGGTGACCGAGGCGGTCCACGCCATGGAGCGGCTGGTCGACATTCTGGCCGACGATCTGGGGATGGATCCGGCGGAGTTGCGCATGAAAAATTTTATTCCGCCCAATGAATTCCCCTACAAGTCGGTATTGGGTTTGG
>JADFMC010000088.1 GCA_022564085.1 Fidelibacterota bacterium
AGCCAATCGGCTGCATTCTGACCGCAGTGTCTCCGTTAGCGCTGCGTAATTGGCCGGTAGCTTGAGTCTGTCCTTCCTGGGCTGCCGGGCAGGCCATTTTTCATCTGGCGCCGAGGCCGCCAGCTTTAACGCAGCCTGGATGTCGGTCTGATTTCTTCCCTTGATGTTGCGGGGCAGACGTGGCAGGGGGTTAAATGGCGCCCCCCGCCGGGCGGCCCAGGCCGCTAACTCGGTCAAGTCCTTGTCACCCAGGACCTTAAAATGTGGCAGATCCCTGGTGCGGGCCGTTCGGTCCCGCCAACGCCACAGTTGCTTGGCAAACACCCGTTCGCGGCCCGACATCCGTCCAAGGCCCTTTAGGCGCCGCCAATCACCAGGAGGACTGTTCGAGGCCGCCTCGGTCGCCGTCCGCACCAGATGCTGACAGCTCTCACGGTGCCAATCGAGACGTCCCTTGGCCTGCAAATCCGCCCGTAGATATTTGGCCAGTTCGAGTAAGTAGCGCGTGTCGTTGCAGGCATATTGCCGTAGTCGCTCCGATAGCGGCCGCCGGGACCAATCGGCCTTCTGGGAGCCTTTGGATAAGCTCACCCCGCAAATCCGCTCCACCACGGCGGCCAGCCCCAACTGCTTAAAGCCCAACAACTGCGCCGCCAGCATGGTATCGAAGAGGTCGCCCCTATGCTGAAAGCCTGAGTGGCGATGCAACAGGCGCAAATCGTAACCGGCATCATGCAATATCAGTTCTTTGGTGGCTAATATAGTGAGCAGTGGGTTCAGATCGAGGCCCGCCAATGGGTCAACTATATAGTTGCGGCTAGCGAAACTCAATTGCAGCAGGCACAGTTTCTCCCGGTAGTGATGGAGACTGTCAGCCTCGCAATCCAGACCCAGGCTCGCCGTGTTTGGCAGGGCGGCAACCAACTCGTCCAGAGCCGGCTGGGAGCTGACGTAAATGAACTGGGCCTCCGTAGTCACTTCTGACTGCGACCATGATTTTGTAGCCCTATTGCCAAGGGTGGTATCAACTATCTACCTTGGCATGCATCATGGTCCGGGGCCTGCCCTTCAGGGGCAGATGATGGCCGGTAATCCGAGGCCCTGGACATCACAGCAGAATTATGGTCGCCCATGATAGTAAGCACTGGAGAATATAAGCTGGTGACGGACAATGAAGCAGCACGGATATCTATCCATCACGGGTCAGCCTCTAAAATTCAGGGCCTGCTATTGTGCCCATCACCATGGGTCGAACTACAATGTCGCGATGCAGGCTTCCGTGGGAGAGGAACTTCTTTGGATGGGGAGCAACCGGGCTGTAAGTTATACCGTGGCTATGTTGGACGGAGGAGAGGACCGGTAACCAATCGAGGTCTGGGAGGAGTGGCAGAGCGGTTGAATGCGGCGGTCTTGAAAACCGTTATCCTGAGTGATCGGGGTCGGGGGTTCGAATCCCTCCTCCTCCGCTGAATAGTACCATCGCTGATGAAAGACTCGTGAGATATACCGTCTACATTTTCAAGTGCCTGCAGACTGGTACTCATAGCCTGGGGGTCACTACCGACCTGGGCGCCAGCCTGGCCACCCTATTGGACGGCTCACGCTGCCAAAGACTCGTGAGTCCCGAACTGATTCACGTCGAGCAACATGATAACCCGGCCCAAGCCCACCAGCGGTTGCGTGAAATCTGCCGTCAATGGTACAAGCTCAGCCACACATACTTCCTGATGGGCCTTGAGCATCCCCATGTGCTGGCAACGGCCGGCACCCTGAGCCGTCAGTAGCACCACCCCCGCCCCCGCCGATCCAATTTGACTTCCTTTCGCGGCCACCGGTAACTTTTGACTTAGGGAGAGGTGTCCGAGAGGCTTAAGGAGCTCGCCTGGAACGCGAGTGCTCGGTATTCCCGGGTCGTGGGTTCGAATCCCACCCTCTCCGCAGCAGTTATTATGTATATGCCAGCCACCAGACTGATAATGGGTTCGCCCCGCCCTCTTCGCTAAATTTGTCTTCTTGCGCGATCTGCCTTCGCGACCTAACGACATAGCTCACTTGCCGTTATGATGCGTAGCGACAAAGCGGCTGTGGGGCAAGCTGGTTATCTGGTCTCAGTCATACGACTAAGAATACTGAGCAATTCTGGTATTGCACCAAAACCGATGCCAGCCGAAACCGCAAACATGGAGACAATCATCCAACATTCTTGCCACAAGGCGGGCTTCCACCAAGAGAAGTAATCGTTCCACCGTTCTATTTTTGATTTCTGGTGAAAAAATATAAAGAGAGCGAAGGTCGCCCCTGCGATCACCTGGATACCCCCTGCTGACAACAAAAGAAGCATGGAGATTTCAGTTGCTGTGACATTTTCTCTCGTAGCGACGAATGCGATTCCGCCGAGGATTGCGAGTGTAACTTTGAAGAAATATTCGAAATCGCGATAGATCGCTTCGTTATGATACTTTATCTCCTCTGACCGGTTATTCCCGCCGCGCGTGTCAAAACGCCTCTTGCTTGGGCTTAACCAATTCGCTTTGCGAAGAAGCATCATTGCAGCCCACCACAGGATCAGCGCAATTATTCCACCTCCAACACTAAAAAAGATCATGGATTTCATGATTATTGCACTCCTCTCATACGGCTACTTATCATGTATGATGAAATCTCCCGGGACGTTGGAGTCCCATATTATATCTATATATTTGCCGAAATGTAATACTACGTCCTGACTAAACCATATATAAACACAATGATAAAACCACTTGACCAGAGAAACACTTCTGGTCATAGAGCAGAATTTAGCGCCGTTCACCCCTGAGCCCGGCACTGCCGCCCCTTGAGTGCCCAAGCCGGCTACAGGAAGCGCCTGTTGGGTATGGCGCCTCAGGTTTCGGCTTCCATGGCCCCCTTATCCATGGGTGATCATGGCTACCTTGGCGGCTTCTTCCTGGTCCGGGGCCTGGGAGATATCCATCATAGTTCTCCGAATCCTTCGTGTCCTTTGTGTCTTTGTGGTTATTCTTGTTTTTTCATCCCTTCACGCACAGCACCTGCCGCAGGGTATGGACCACCGGCAAACGACAACGCGGCCGAAGCGTCCTGTCCTCAGCCCTACATCGGCAACTACTTTCGGGGTTGCCATCTATTTATACCGTCGCCCGAATGATTGCTGCACTGTGGTCTCAACCCGAATATATATGAGGCTCAAAGATGCATTTCATTTCCTCGAACATCAGGGATTATCTCTATCGAGAACATATTCGTATGGCAACATATCAGCGAGCCTTTCCCAGGACCAGTAGCCAAACATATTAATCTTGAATTGGTCGAAGTAGCGACCTTCAGAATCAATAAATACTGAGTCGGCTTCCAACTTTATCCAAGATGTCTGTGCATCAACAAATCGACTTTTTCCAATGAATCTCAGATACCGGCTATCCTCCAATTCGTCCATATAAGTGACTTCAAGGTAATTGGGGAACTTCAAGGTTCGTTCCGTGGGATGGACACCGGGGCCGAGAAAATAATTTGTATTAACCACGTCTGCTTCTACTATTTTATTAGGGTTTAATGGGTCGTTGACCATAAGCCTCGAATCATCAATCCATAATACACTGAATCCCTCGTCATCCAAAATCCCACCCTGGGTGTAGGTTCGTTTACGCCCCTTACTATTAAAGTTAGCAATTACCCGTTTCCCTTTAAATTTTTGGTTTTCACTGGATTGATCATACTGCTGACAAATTGTTCTTAGAAAATGTCGCAGTGAACCTTCATAGGCCGTACGTCTATTTCTCTTCCACTTTTCAAGCTGTTCAGGTGAACTAGGTTCCAGCTCCTCAAATAGCGGAGTCCCGGAGTATTTTACATAATCTGATGTGGCTACAAAATTCTCCAATATATAGGTGATTTTATATCCCAAGGCCATATTTTCTATTAGCAAAGGTTCTTGTGCAACGGCTATAAGGACGCCGCGGCTAGTCCGGGGAAATTCAAGCACTTGAGGATTCATTATTTTTGTTTGCGAAGCATTTCTGGTGGTGCTAAGCAAGAATTTGAGGAATTTCCTTATGTTTTTCTTCCGCCGTTTTTTATCGGCTGCGATGACCACTACTTCAGGCATTTGAATCACCTTGGGTGCCAAGTTAAAAATGATCTCCTGAGAAGCTTGTGTTACAACCAACCCCTTTTTGCCTATTTCGTATCCAATGGCTGATACCACGATTGCATACGACCCTGGAGGTACATTCCGTATTAAATATCGGCCCTCATGGTCAGTAGCATCGCCCATTGTTGTATTTGCGATGAAAACGTTGGCGGATTCTATCGGTGCACCGGTTTGCACATTGGTCACAAATCCGGATACAGTCTGATTTACTTGGGACGAGGCATGAACGCCGGCGAAGAGATATAAAAGAACAATAATACCGGTAGTAAATTTTATTGCCGGTCCTTTACCCATTTTTAAAAACAACGCTCACTATCCCCAAGCCCCAATCCTCCAGCCCCAAGCCTCTACCCCTTGACGCACAGCACCTGGCGCAGGGTATGGACCACCTCCACCAACTCCTGCTGGTTGGCCATCACCTGGTCGATATCCTTATAGGCCTGGGGTATCTCGTCCAGAACGCCCCGGTCCTTGCGACACTCGACCCCCTCGGTTTGGCGAGCCAGGTCGGCAGTGGTAAAGCGCCGGCGGGCGGCCTTGCGGCTCATGGTGCGTCCGGCGCCGTGGGCACAGGAGTGGAACGACGCGGGGTGGCCCTTACCACGCACGATGTAGCTGCGGGTGCCCATGGAACCGGGGATGATGCCCAGCTCGCCTTTCCGGGCCCGTACGGCCCCCTTGCGAGTGACGTAGACATCCCGGCCAAAGTGCCGTTCCCGGGAGATGTAGTTGTGGTGGCACTGCACCTGGCTGGAGAGGCGCAGGTGGCGGCCGAGCAGGCGTTCCAGGATGCGGTGCACTTGCTCAAGCATCAGCAGGCGGTTGCGGCGGGCGTAGTCCTGGCAGAAAGAGGCGTCGTTGATGTAACGATCAAATAGCTCGTGGTTGCGGTCGATGTAGGCCAGATTGGCGTCAGGCAGTGCCACCCGGGCTTGTTTGGTCAGGCGTTTGGCCTCCTTGATGTAGACGGCGGCCACCGCATAACCGATGTGGCGCGACCCCGAGTGCAGCATGATCCACACCCGCTCTTCCTCATCCAGGCACACCTCGATGAAGTGGTTGCCGCCACCCAGGGTGCCCAATTGCAGCGCGCCCCGCTGGAAGATCTCCCCCTTGAGCTGCCCCTTACAGGCCAGCTCCTTGAAGCTGTAGTCCGGCAAGACCGCCTCCCGGTGGGATTGGAATCCCAGGGGGATGGCCCGCTCGATCTCGCCCCTGAGCTCCGCCAGTGACGAGGGCAGATCACCGGCGTGGAGTGCGGTGCGGGCCGCCAGGATTCCGCAGCCGATGTCCACCCCCACGGCGGAGGGGATTACCGCCTGGTCCGAGGCGATCACGGTGCCGATGGCAGCCCCCAGCCCAAAATGCACGTCAGGCATCACCGCCACATGCCCAAAGATGAACGGCAGGCTAGCGGTATTATGCAGTTGCCGCATCGCCTGGGGCTCGATGTCCGCCAGGTCCGCCACCCAGGCCTTAACCGGGTGCCGGCTTTTGTTATAAACTTGCATTAGCTCGCAGATGAATTTAACTACCCGGCAGGCCGGCCACTGCCACTGCTACTGCCACTGCCACTGCTTAGGCCCTCTCCCCACTTGCCTCCCAACAGTTTTGGCCTTATTATTAAGGTATGGATAATCAAGTGATTGCAACTCTAGACGGCACCCTGATTGCCATCGCAGTGGTATTATTCGTGATATCGGTGGCGCTATTTCTGTTTGCCCTGTTCCGGGTATTGCGCATGGATGAGAAGTGGGCCTTCCTAAAGCTGCGGGTCATGGAGCGCACTACCAAGTCCACCAGCTTTACGGACAAACAGGTGGAAGTGCTCACGGACCTGTCCCGGCGTATGGAGAGCACATTCCAGGACCTGCTGAAATGGCTCAAGAGCGAGCGGTCCGCACTATCGGGGATGGTGGACGACAAATATAAGCAGCTGTTCCGCACTCTGGACCACCTGACGGACTACTACCGCTCGGTTGAATTCTTCGTCACTGACGACATGTTGCGCCAGGACATGAATGAGTTCTTCCGGCGGGCCTACGAGTCCATCGTGCTGCGAATGTCGGCCGAGGTATCGGGACCCGACTACGAGCAGAAGGGACTACCGGTAGCCATAGATTCCCTGACCGGATACGAGTCTATGTTGCTGGAGAGGATAAAATCCGTCATCCAGGAAATCGAGTCGCCGAAGTCGAAAAAGGCAGCCTGAACAGCCCCATCCTTCTTTATTCCACTTGATCAGTAAATATCCGGGGAGCCGGAGCGTCTTTCGCTAGGTATAATCTGGCCGCTGTCAGCCGGACCGGTCAACCTGCTCCAGGAACGTCAATAGCCGCTCATTGAAGTAGCCCGGATTTTCCAGATTGCTCATATGCCCGGCCCGGGGAATGACATATAGTTCCGCACTGGGCAGCTCACTGGCCAGCGCCCTGGCATCATCAGGAGGCGTGAGGCGGTCTTGCTCCCCCACCAGCACCAGGGCCGGCAGGTCCAACTGCGGCAGGGCCGAGGTAGTGTCGGTCCGGGCGGCCAGGGCCATGAGAGTACCGCCGATGGCCCGGGGATCGGTGGCTAGAATCATCTCTCGTAGCAGATCGACGACAGCAGGATTGGTCTGGAAGGTACCGGGGGCCAGCACCAGCTTAAGGAAATTGTCGGCGAAGGTAGCGATACCATCCTCAGCCAGGGCCCGGATGGCTGCCGCCCGGTTCACCCGCACCTGGTCGTTATCAGCCTGGCTACGGGTGTCGCACAGCACCAGCGCGCCAAAACGCTCCCGATGGCGCTCCACGGCCCGTAGCGCGATGTAGCCGCCCATTGACAACCCACACAGCACTACCTGCTCCAATTTCAGGTGGTCCAGCAGGGCCATCAGGTCGTCCACAAAAAACTCCAGTGAATACAAACCGTCCCCCACCGCGCTGCGGCCGTGCCCCCGGACATCGTACGCTATGGCGTGGAACCGCTCGGGCAGGGCGGCCAGTTGGGGCTGCCACATACGGCTGTCGAACGGGAAGCCATGTATGAAAACCACCGGCCGGCCGTCACTTCGGCCCTGTTCGATATAATGCAACGAATGATTGTTTATCTGAACCAGCATTGTGCCACCTCAAGACTACAGGTTACTACCGGCCAGGCTCCGGGCGCCACCATTAACTTACCACCCAGCGGCTCCAGGCGCGATAATCAGCCTATACATCCGGTTTCCGGTGATTTACCCTTGGTTATGGCGCTGGTGGCCCTTATGTTAGCCGGGGTGCTGAGGGACAACCGGCCCTGTGGCGCCTAGAACTGGCGCGGTTGTTCGTGAAGGAGTAAAGTTACCGTCGCAAACCGCCGATACTATATAAGATGAACAATTCTGAAATATTAAAGCTCCTGGCCCAGCGTAACGGCCTGACCTTGAAGGAGACTAAAAAGCTCCTGAAGCAAATGGTAACGGTATTCAGCGACACCCTGGGCAATTATGTCGGTTTTTCAATCCCCGACCTGGGGACTTTCGGCACCCATATCCGGGAAGCGCGCCAAGCCTACGATCTTAACCGCCAGGCCCACGTGCTCCTCCCGCCCAAGCGTCTGGTGTCTTTCAGCCCGGCCGTGAGACTCAAGGACGAAATCAAAGAAATAGAGGTGGAGCCGCCCGCTCCCCGGCCGGCAGCGAACGCCCCCCAGGAAGCTGCCCCCGGGACGGAGGCCCCCCTCGAGGTCCAGGAGGCCGAACCGGAAGACAGCCACGAAAGCTTGCGCCGGGAGCTGCAGGCCGAAAGGGAGGAAGAAACCGCGGAACAGACTGCAGGTGACGTTCCTCCAACCGCCGATAAGGTCACCAGCGGGGAGGCAGCTCAACC
>JADFMC010000089.1 GCA_022564085.1 Fidelibacterota bacterium
GCAACCGCCAGCTGAAGGTGCGGGGCATCCACAGCCACGGCCGGAAGGTTTCGCGAGTGGCGCTGGGTGACCGGGCGGCCCTCAATCTGGCCAACCTGCCCACCGCCGATCTGGCCCGGGGGGAGCAGGTGGCGACGCCGGGATTCGTGCAGACCCCGAAAGCGTTGGCGGCGCGGCTTTCCCTGTTGAAGGAAGCATCGGCTTTGAAGCATAACCACCCGTTGCGGCTGAACGTGGGCACCGCCGAAGTGATGGCCAGCCTTAAATTGCCCGGTGGCGGCCGACTTGAGCCCGGGGAGGAACGGGTGGTGGAACTGGCCCTGGCGGGACCGGCGCCGGTGGTGGTGGGCGATCGCTTCATCGTGCGCAGCTTCTCACCGGTGACCACCATCGGCGGTGGCAGCGTGCTGGACGTGAGCTTGCCGGCCACCTGGAAACAGCGCAAGCGGTGGTTGAAAATCCTGGAAACGGTACCGGCGGCGGATCAACTGACGCACCTGATCGGGGCAGCCGGCGCACGGCCGTTGACGCTGAATGCCTTGGCCCGCAGGCAGGGGCTCTCCGAAAAAGTGCTCACCGGCCAGCTGGCGGACGAGATCATTCGAATGGGACACGCGGGCAATCCCTGGTTGTTGACGCCCGAGCAGCAGCAGGACCTGCTGGAACGGACGGTGAACATTGTCGGCGAATATCACCGGGACAACCCCTACATACGGGGTGCTAACCGGGAGCATATCCGCCATCAACTGGGGGGCGACGAAAAATTCGTTGAAAAGTGGTTGCAGGAGCTGGCGGGAAAGGGGGAATTGAGCGTGGAGGGCGATACCTGGCGCCGGCCCGGCTTCACCGTGGATTTGAAAGGGGAAGACCAGGAACTGCTGGGCCGCCTGGTGGCCCTGCTGGAGGAGCAGGGCTACGGCGCCGATTACTTGGAGCACCTGGCCACCCAGCTGGACGCCCCCCTGGAGCTGGTCAAGACCCTGGCGGCGCTGGCCGAGCAGCGGGGCCAGCTGGTGCGGGTCAACATGCGCTTGATGATGCCGGCGGGGCATATAAAGGCGCTGATCGCGTCGGTACAGAAGCATTTTGACAGCCACGGCGCACTGTCGGTGGCCGATTTCAAGGCGATCACCGGTTCCAGCCGGAAGCAGGCCGTCCCCCTGCTGGAGTACCTGGATCGCCAGGGGCACACGGTGCGGGTGGGGGACAAACGGGTGCGGCCGGATGGGTGAGATGTGGCAACCGGCGTGATAGGACAGGCCGTCATGCTGAGGCACTCGAAGCATGAGGTTCTCGAAGCACGAGGTTCGTGCTTGAAGTCACCCTTCGAGAGCCTCAGGATGACAAGTTCGCCTCAGGGCGACAAGCTGGCCTCAGGGTGACAGGCAGCATGGCTAAAACTACCACTGATAAAGGCAATCGTCGGGGCACCCCGGCCATGCGCCAGTATTGGGAGGCCAAAAAGGCCCACCCGGACACCCTGATGCTGTTCCGGATGGGCGATTTTTACGAGACCTTCGAGGAGGACGCCCGGATCGCCTCCCGGGTGCTGGGGATCGCCCTGACCAAGCGCTCCAACAAGGGTAGCGCCGAGCAGGCCGGGTCGGCTTCCAATGTGCCGCTGGCCGGGTTCCCCTTCCATTCCCTCGATATGCACCTGCACAAGCTGATCAGGGCCGGGCTGAAGGTTGCCATCTGCGAGCAGGTGGAGGACCCCAAACTGGCCAAGGGGCTCGTCAAGCGGGAGGTGGTGGAGGTGATCACGCCCGGCACCGCCCTGGAGGAGCGCTACCTGGAATGGGGCGAGAACAACTTTCTGGCCGGTGTCTATTTCACGGGTGGCACGGCCGGCCCTTCGACTGACCTCAGGGCAGGCCTGGCGTTGCTGGATAACTCCACCGGCGAGTTTTTCCTCGAGGAGGTGCCACCGGAACTGCTGGGTGAGCGGTTGGCCCGCTACCACCCCGCCGAAATCCTGGTGGCCGAGGGACAATCGGCAGTGACCAAATTGATTGGCAAGACCGGGGCGCTGATCTCCACCTACCAGGACTGGATCGGCGAGCTGGACAACGCCACCCATGAACTGACCGAGCACTTTGGCACCAATTCACTGCGGGGCTTCGGTATCGAGGGCTATCCTCAGGGGATCTCGGCGGCCGGGGCGGTGCTGCACTATATCAATCAAAACTCCCCCGGGCCTAAGTCTCATATCTCCAGCCTGCGGGCGGTGCAGGACCAGCTTTACCTGGAACTGGACGAGTTCACCGTCCGCAACCTGGAGCTGTTCCGCTCGCTGGCCACCCAGGGCACTCACGGCACCTTGATCAGCGTCATCGACCGCACCCGCTCGGCGGCGGGAGCCAGGATGCTGAAGCGCTGGCTGAAGGCCCCCTTGAATGACCTGGCCGCCATTGAGGAGCGGTTGGCACGGGTGGCGGAGCTGGTTGGTGATGGGGCGCTGCGGGCAGACCTGCAGGATTTCATTAAGGCTTCCAGCGACATAGAGCGCATCCTGGGGCGGCTGTCCACCGGGCGGGCCAATCCGCGCGACGTGGCTAACCTGGCCTCCAGCTTAGAGGTGATTGCCGGTGTCGAGGCCCTCATTCAAAAGGCGGAAGCTCCGGCCCTGAACCAGTTGGCAGACCACCTCCACGACACCGGCGAGCAGGTGGCCCTGATCCGCCGGGCGTTGGTGGAGGAGCCGCCGCTTAATGTGGCCAAGGGGGACTACATCCGGGAGGGCTATAACAAAGAGTTGGAAGAATTTCGTGAGTTGGCCCGCAGCGGCAAATCGTGGATCGCCGGGTTGCAGCAGAAGGAGCGGGAGCGCACCGGTATCCCCAGCCTTAAGATCGGCTACAATAACGTATTCGGCTACTATATCGAGATTACCAAGACCCACCAGGCAAAGGTGCCCGAGGACTACCATCGCAAGCAGACATTGGTGAATGCCGAGCGCTATTTCACCCCGGAGCTGAAGGAATACGAAGAGAAAGTGTTGACCGCCCAGGAGCAGATTGACGGGCTGGAACGGCGGCTGTTCGAGGGGCTGGTGCAGGAAGTATTGGCCGCCACCCGCCAGATCCAGGACAATGCCCGCCTGCTGGCCATGATCGACATCGCCGCCGGGTTGGCCGAGTTGGCCCAGGGTAGCGATTATTCGCGGCCGGAGATGGTGGCGGGGGAGGCGCTGGTGCTCAAGGATGCCCGCCATCCGGTGGTGGAGACCCTGCTGCCGGTTGGTGAGCGGTTTACGCCCAACGACCTGGAGATGGATCCCGCCAGCAACCAGATTCACGTGATAACCGGGCCCAATATGTCCGGCAAGAGCACCTTTCTGCGGCAGGTGGGGCTGTTGGTGGTAATGGCGCAGATGGGGTCGTTCGTACCGGCCGGCGCGGCCCGGATCGGCCTGGTGGACCGGGTGTTCACTAGGGTGGGGGCCAGCGATAACTTAGCAGGCGGCGAAAGCACCTTCCTGGTGGAGATGGTGGAGACCGCCAATATCCTGAATAACGCCACCTCCCGCAGCCTGGTGTTGCTGGACGAGATCGGCCGGGGTACCTCCACCTACGACGGATTATCGCTGGCCTGGGCCATCATCGAGCATTTGCACAACAATAAGCAGCTGGCGGCCAAGACCCTGTTTGCCACCCACTATCACGAGCTGGTGGCGCTGGCCGAGTCGTTGCCCAGGGTGCGGAACTATAACGTGGATGTGCGGGAGCACGGCTCGGAGGTGGTATTCCTGCGGAAAATCGTGCCGGGGGGTACCGACCGGAGTTACGGCATCCACGTGGCCCGGATGGCGGGGCTGCCGCCGGAGGTTATCCAGCGGGCCGGGGAGATCATGGCCGATCTCACCGATCAGGAGCACCCGCCACCCCCGATTTCCACCCAAGGCAGCAGTAAACAGCAGATCGACCTGTTCGGAGCCCGGGAACAAGCTCTGCAGGAAGACTTTAAACAGGTCGTGGTGGAGAACCTGACGCCCGTCGAGGCGCTAAATCTATTGGATAGCCTGAAAAAGAAACACGGTTTATGAGTTACGAGTTACGAGTTACGAGTTACGAGTTACGGGTTACGAGTTTCGGGTTACGAATATCGAGTATCGAGCATCGAGAATCGAGCATCACGTATCCCGCCGAAGTTGGCCACTGCTTCTGCCAACTGCCAACTGCCAACTGCCACTGCTACTGCCACTGCTACTGCTACTGCTGCTACTGCCCCAGGGCCTGACCGCTCAGGCCAAGTATGCCGGCGAACTGTTCGAGTTTCCCGGTGATGCCCGTAGTATGGCCATGGGAGGTACCGGCGTGGCAGCCCTGCACGCCGCCGCCACCGGCTTTTTCAACCCGGCCCTGGTGGGACGCCCTATGCGCACCAGCCTGGTGCTGGCCCACCGGGAGCAGTTCGGCGGTGTGGTAAACGCCGACCTGGCGGCTGCCACCCTGGGTTCCAGCGGACGGTTGGCGATGCAATTGGGGGTGGTCCGGCGAGGGGTCGACGGGATACCCGATACCCGGGGGGCACTCGATGACCTGGACGGTGACGGGCAATTGGATGACGGCGAGCGCCTGATCCCCGAGCGGGTGCGCTATTTCAATCAGCGGGAATGGGGCTTGCTGCTATCGTTGGCGCCCCGCGAACAGGAGGGTTGGCGCTGGGGGCTGAACGCCAAATTGCTGGGCCACTGGCTGGCGGAGGAGCTGGGGCTGGGGCTGGGGTTCGACCTGGGACTGTGGCGCGAACTGGGGTGGGGCCTTTCGGCCGGCGCCCTGCTGCAGGATATCACCACCACCCAGATCCGTTGGAGCACCGGGCATTGGGAGACCATCGCCCCGCGGCTGACCGCCGGCCTGCGCTTCGAATGGCGCCTGCCGGTGGTGGATCGGCCGGTGGCCCTGGAAGCCGAGCTCACTTCCCGGTTGGACGGCGAGCGGCTGGAGCGTAGCTTTCAACTCGGCCAGTTTAGCTTTCTCACCCGGTTGGGAGTGGAACTGGCGCTGAACGATAACCTGTTTCTGAGGGCCGGCGGCTCCCGGCTGTATCCCTTCAGCCTCGGTTTAGGGCTCGACTTTGCCTCCTTCCGGGTAGATTATGCTTATCTGGGCGATACCGCGGCCCAGGTTTTCGAGCCCACCCAACAGATCACACTGGTGTTATACCTTGAGCAGTTGCGGGCTTTCCTGGGCGTGGACTGACATTGAGCAGGGCCGAGGGGAGAAATCGGTGATTTCTATCTGTCTGAATTTCAAGGATTTACTTAGTCAGGGCGGTTGCTTTTTAAAATCGCTTTTCGTAGCTTTGCAGCTCTAGATTAGGGGTGAAATGGCGCTTTTGAGCATGACCGGCTACGGACAGGGGCGCGCCTCGCTGGAAGGTATGGAATTGACTGTGGATATCCACAGCCTTAATGGTCGCTTTCTTGATATCGGTCTACGGCTGCCCAAGCGCCTCCAAGCTTGGGAACCCCAAGTCCGGAAACAGGTGCAGGAAACCCTGGTTCGTGGCAAAATTTCGATTTCCGTTGTCTATGCGGAGGAGAACGGAGCTCAGCCGGAGCCCAGGTTAAACAGCGGCCGGCTGAAGCAGTACCAGCAGCTGTTCCGGCGGATGGCGCAGGAACTGGCCATTAAGGAGGAGCCGGGACTTTCACATTATACCCGCCTCCACGACGTTATCGACCTGGAGGAATCCGACCGGGCGGATCTGCTGGGCAAGCTGTTGCCGCAGGCCCTGAGCGAGGCCTTGGGCAACCTGCAGGAGATGCGGCGGCTGGAGGGGCTAAACCTGGCGCAGGATCTTAAAGAGCACCTGGGAGCAGTCCGCGGGGCCCTGGGTGACATCGAAGGCCAGGCGGAGGCGGACAAGGCGGTGCAATTACAAGGTTACCGCGACCGTATCCAGGAGCTGTTGAAGGGCGTGCCGGTGGATGAGGCCCGGTTGCTCCAGGAGGCGGCGATTATGGCTGATAAGCGGGATATATCGGAGGAATGCACCCGTTTGAAAAGCCATTTGGCATTGTTTGATAATTACATGGCGGCTGAGAATACCAACGGCAAGCGGCTGGGTTTCCTGTTACAGGAGATGGGCCGGGAGGCTAATACTATCGGCGCCAAGAGCAACCGGATACGGATTCGTCACCTGGTAGTGGAATTAAAAGATGAACTGGAGAAAATCCGCGAGCAAGTTCAGAACATATTATGAGCAAGGGCCGGTTAGTGGTGATCAGCGCCCCGTCGGGCGCCGGTAAGACGACCATCATCCGGCGGTTGCAGCAGGATGGCTCCCAGTGGCGCTTTTCCGTCTCAGCAACCACCAGGCCCCGGCGGTCCAGCGAGGTGGACGGCGAAGACTATCACTTCCTGAGCGACGCGGAATTCGACGCGGATCTGGCCCAGGGGAAGTTTATCGAATGGGAATGGGTCCATGGACAGCGCTATGGTACTCTGCGGGCCAGCCTGGAATCGGCCGTGGCTGAGGGGCGGACACTGCTGCTGGATGTGGATGTGAAAGGCGCAGTGAATATCATGCGCAGCTACCCCGAGCAGAGTTTGGGCATATTCATCGACCCGCCCGATATGGAGACGCTCACCGAGCGGCTCAAGGCTCGCGCCAGTGACGACCCCCAGCGGATCGCGCTGCGGCTCGAGCGGTTGCCTGAGGAGCTGGCCTACAAGCCGAAATTTGATTACGTTGTGGTCAACGACGACCTGGACCAGGCGGTTGACCGGATTAGAAACATCATAAGGGAAACTGCATGAAATTAGAAACTTTATCCTTCCAAGAGATCTTGAAGCGTACGCCCGACATCTTTGAGGCGGTCACGGTGCTGGGCGAACGGGCCATCCAGATCATCGGCCGGCGGGCAGCCGAGCAGGTAGTGGGCGAGGAAGTTTATCCTGAAGATGAGTATGCCATAGAAGAATTGCCCGAAGAGAATGATTACGAGGAGGAAGACAAAGCCACGGTGGTAGCCATGGAAGATTTCATGGAAAAACGGCTCGAGTGGCGTTATACCGAGAAAGAGGGCGGTGACGAGCTGGACGAGTCCGGCAAGACCACGAGCGACTAATGACTCCCGGCAGTGCAGCGGCCCGTAGTTATCTGGTACGCCAGCAGACCCTATTTGGCGACCAGCTGCTGCTGGGTGAGGCCGCCGATAGCGCTATTGAACCGGACACCAAGGTGGATGGTTCCCAGGTGGAGGAGTTGGCGGCTTTCAACCGGGAAATCCGGGAATGCCAGGAGTGTCCGCTGGGAGCCACCCGCACCAAATTTGTTTTCGGAGTGGGCAATCCCGCCGCCGACCTGGTGCTGGTGGGTGAGGCTCCCGGTCGCCAGGAGGATCTGCAGGGCGAACCTTTCGTCGGGCAGGCCGGAAAATTACTCGATAAAATGCTGGCGGCGATCGGCCTTTCCCGGCAGCAGGTGTACATACTAAATGTGCTCAAATGCCGCCCACCGGAAAACCGTGATCCGCGGCCGGCCGAGGTGGACCAATGCCAACCCTATTTAAACCGGCAGCTGAGCATTATCCGGCCGAGGCTGATCGTGGCCCTGGGACGGGTGGCGGCCCGGACCCTGCTCAAAATTGATGAGAGCCTGAAGAATATGCGCGGGCGTATATTCAATTACGAGGGGATCGAGCTGATGGTTACCTACCACCCGGCGGCGCTGTTGCGCAACTCCGGCTTCAAGCCCAACGCCTGGGTCGATTTCCAGGCCATTCGGGACCGCTACCGGGAACTAGCCGGATTGCCCCCCGTTGAAGGGCCGAGGGCGGCCGGTAACTGAGTGGAATAACAATGGCTAAGGCGCAGACCATGGCGGCCAAAAAGAACGGTAAGCTAGGGCTGCCGCCCCAGAACCAGGCGGCGGAGGAGGCCGTGCTGGGCGCCGTGATGATCGAAAAGGGGGCCTTCGACCGGGTAGTGAATATTCTGCCGCAGGGGGCCTTTTATAAAGAGATTCACAATCAGATTTATAGCGCCATGGATGAGTTGCAGAAC
>JADFMC010000090.1 GCA_022564085.1 Fidelibacterota bacterium
GATGTGGCAGCCATCGGCAGCTGTCAGTTCCACGCAGGAGGTATTGCCACCAATCAATGATTGTTCCAGGTCCGCAGTGGGGATCGATCCGCGGACACCCCAGAACCGCAATAGATGTGCTGCGCTCTTTGCTGATTTGCTCATTATTCCCCTGCTACGCCAGGCTGATCGGAAATTGGTGGTGCTATCTGAGGCCCTGACGGAAAATGTCTCGAAATATTACATTAAATACGGCCAGTAAACGACTTTGTCTGTAATCTAATTTTCACCTAACACAGATTTTACCTGGAGGGGTAACTTCGGTCCGTTCTGCACCCGTCGCTGGAATCTCCGCCAATCGTCCTGGCGGCACCCCCAGCTCGCGGGTCTAATTTCAGTAGGCGGTCAATAGAACTAATTTTCCACAAACATTTGCAAAAGTAAATGCAAAGTTACCCCCAAAGAAGAGCTAGAAATGTGACGCAGATCATATTTCCACTGCTTTGGTTGTGGATCGGATGGCAGCCCCTGTGGGCCCAATTGCCATTCCAGGTGGAAGATATAACTGATTCATTGGGGCTGAGGACCGTCTGGTTGCCCCGGTCAGGAGAATACCGTCCCTGGGAAGCATTCCATGGACGGGCGCTGCCCTTTGATTTCGACCGCGACGGCGACCTGGACCTATTGTTGACCGCTGGACCGCGGTGGGCTGATTCACTCTCTCTGGGCAGTAACCGCTTCTACCGCCAAGACGATTCGGGGTGGGTCGATATCACCGTCTCAAGCGGATTGGGCTCCCTGCCACCGGCCAGCAGTGGGGCCGTAGGGGATATCGACGGCGATGGGTACCTCGATCTTTATCTTTGCATGCTCGGGCGGGATTACCTGCTGAGGAATGAAAGCGGTCGTACCTTTACCGATATCACCGATACGGCCGGCATCTATAACCCGTACTGGTCCACCGCGGCCGTTTTTCTAGATGCCGACCACGATGGGGATCTGGATATTTATGTGGCCAATTTTATCCGGATTGACAGATTTGACAGCCTGGAATGTTACACCGCCGACCAGCCGCAACGAACGTTTTGCAGTCCGGAGCTGTATCCTGCAGCGCCCAATCGGCTATTTATCAACAACGGCGCCGGCCGGTTCCTGGATGCCACGGCCGGAATGGGCGCCGCGGATACCACCAGCCGCTCGCTGGCGGTGAGCCTCTTAGATGCCGATGCCGACGGTGACCTGGACCTGTTCGTTCTGTCGTATCGCTCCCCTAACCTGCTCTACCTTACCGCTCCCGGGTCGTCCTGGCGGGAAGCGGGCCTGGCCTCCGGCCTGGCATTCTCTCCGGAGGGCGCCGAGCCGGTCTGGACTCGGGCAATTCCCATGGATGTCGACCGGAACGGCGCCGTGGATGTCCTGTTCCTGCAGCCGGGCGGTCCCATGCGACTGCTGCTTAACGATGGGTTCGGCCATTTTTTCCCCGGACAATACCAGAGCGGCCTATTTCATCCCCTGAAGACTTTCCATGCCACCGGCGGCACGGCGGTGGACTTGGATTTCAACGGCACCCTGGATCTATTACTGACCGATCGGATGGCTTCGGGACTGAATGCTGCCAGCGATCCTGAAGGCCACTTTTCGCGGGTGTTGCTCTCTACTGCTCAAGGACGTTTTAAGGCCCTGGAGACGGCTTTTGACTTCCGGCTGGATACTACCCTTTTGGCCCCCCGAAAGTCGCGGGAGGATACTATTAACTCCCCAGCTCGGTTGTTCGGCGATTTGCTGGGAGCACTGCAGGGGCCACCAGCTGCAGGCCATGAAGCTGTTGATTTCGGGCTGGTGCAGCCGTCAGCACTGGAAGGGTATATGTCTGCCGCGGCCCGCTCTAACGGTTTGTCAGCCTTCGATTATAGCATAACAGTCGAGGAGCAGGGCTACGATACTATAACTGTGCACCAGGAGCCGGACGATTTTGTGATCGCCGATCTCACGGGTGACGGTATTCCGGAGATAGTGGCTTCTTATCCCGTGGGGCTGATACGGGTATGGCGGCTGGTACCGGATGAATTGCCAACCTATCTGGGACTATTCCCCAGAGCCGACCAGCCAGGGGCCACTTTGGTCGGGGCGCAAGTAACGGTTACCTTTGGTGACCGGCGGCTGCGTCGCCCCGTTGTGGATCACAACCCGTTGCTGTTTTATTTCCCCGCCGGAACCGGGAACGTGAATGTGGAGGTGCTCTGGCCGGATGGATTAGTGAACCATTACGCCGCTGCCAGGCTCAACGGCTACTTTACCCTTGATCGCCGGGACCAGGAGCGATGATCAGGCCGCATCAATTGATAAAAACCCTGCCGGTATTGCTGCTGGGGGTGGTGGCGCTGCTGTCCGGGCAGATCTCTGATCCTTACGCGGAAGCCGCGCGCTTCTTTGAGATGGGTCGATACCAGAGGGCGACTCAACGCCTCGAGCAAGTGCTGCTGAGAGACCCCCGTTGCGTGGAGTGTTATGATCTCTTGGCTCGGATAGCATCGGCCCAAAAACAGGACAGCCTGGCGGTGGAATGGTACCGGGCTGCTTTACGGGTGGAACCGGACAATGCCGGACTGTATCAGAAACTTGGTTTGGCCGAGCATCGCGCCGGACTACTTGATTCCGCCCAGGTGGACCTGGAACGCAGCCTGGAGTTGAATCCCACCGATAGCGAAGTATATTTTGCTCTGGGTAATGTATGGTTCGACCAGGATTCCCTGGCCCTGGCCCGGCGCGATTTTTCCCGGGCCATTGCTTTAGACAGCACCGTGGCAAATTATCATTTTCAGTTGGCTAGTGTCTTCCACCGTTCAGATCAGCCCGACTCAGCCCTGCGGGAGTTCAAAGCGGCCTACCGATGGTATCCCAAGTATACCCAGGCCTACGAGCTGGCTGCTACCATCTTGATCAGTGCCGGGCGTTGGGAGGAAGTAGTAGAGGTGCTGGACAGGGGTTTGGCTTCGGCGTCGGAGACCCGCAATACCCGCTACTGGTTGGGTGGGGCACTGGTGGAGATCGGCCGGTATGAGCGGGCGGCAGAGGTGCTGGGAGGCTACGTGGTTCGCAATCAGGAGCATGTGGGGGCTCGATACCGTTATGGCCTGGCCCTTTTTGAGATCGGTGAGTATGAGACGGCTACCGAGCACCTCAGGGAGGTGGTGAAGATGCGTCCAGATCTGACGAAAGCCCAGCTGTATCTGGGCCGGGCGTTGAGCTTTATGCAACAGGATTCGTTGGCGTTCGTCGTATTCGATTCTCTACTAATGCAGGAGCCGGAGCATTACGAGGCCTGGATCGAACGGGGCGACATAGATCTGCGGCAAGGCAGGTATCGGGATGCTCGAACCAGCTACTTAAGGGCGAATGCCATCGAGCCGCGCCGCTGGGAAGCCTACCATCGGCAGGCTCTTGCCAGGTTCTACCAGCAAGACTATTATTCCGCGGAATTGATGCTTTTCAAAGCGCTCAATAAGGCCGACAGCGTGGCAGTGATCTACGAGCTGCTGGGAGCAGTGGCTGCCGCCGCTAACGAGGATGATTTCGCGGTCTACTATTTTAGCCGGGTGCTGCTCCTCGAGCCGCAACCCGGCGATGTGCGCCGCCAGCTCATCGATGCCCTAATTAGGCTGCGCCTGTGGCGAGTCGCCGAGAGGGAACTGCTCTGGTTCCTAGAGCAGGATCCTGAAAACGAATCGGTCCTCTACCAGTTGGGACTGGTGGCACAGGCCGGCGGCGATATCCGGTCCGCCGCTGACTATTTCCATCGCTTTCAGTTGATCCATCAGCCCCGCCGCACCCGGGAAAGATTGGAACTGCGTGTCGCTTCAGATAATCGCAATCCCCGCCATTACAAGCAGCTGGGATTCTTCCATCGAGCCTCGGGGAATAATGCGCGAGCCAGGGACTATTTCCGCCAAGCAGTATTCTTGGGAGATACCACCCTTTCAGCCAGCGATTATCTCGTTGAGGGGGAAGAGCCGTGATGGAGAGGCGCGACCCCCGAACAGAACTCTGTCTGCTAAGTTAGTAGCTTGCCAAACCAAGCAAACACAGGCCGCTGGCCGGCAGAGTGATACGATTGGTTCTTTAGTTCAGTGAGGCAAATTGGTCCGCCCGAGTTTACTCAAGGGGCTCGGAGCGCTCATCCATGACAGCCGCACTTTCCTGTTCACCGAAACGATAACGGCCGGGCTCCGCCACCGCCAGCACGCGGAGTAATTCCTCGCGGGCGCTGCGATATTGGGAGGAGAGGCGATCGAATTCCTCGGAAAGTTGTTTGAAGCGGCTCAACAGCTCCTCCACCTTATGCATATCCCCTTCGCCGGTGACCAGCCAGGAGATATTGAAGCCCAGCCGGTCAAGTCCGCCCATTACATTGGATGGCAGATCGGTACGTCCCCGTTCGTAATTAGCGATATCGTGGCGTTGGAGGCCGAACCGTCCGGCGAAAGTAATTTGGGTTTCGCCGAAAAATTTCCTGATCGTCCGCAGGCGAGTCCCCATGGCCCCATGCTTTGCGCCGTAGTTACTCATTAATCACTTGATTGTGTAATTATTACACATTACTTTAAGTAGAAGATTGACCGCTGCTTCTGCGCCGATTGATCTCGTTTAGAATAAATTTTACGCTGCTGAAGGCAACCGGATTAAGATAGCAGTGACAGACCCTGGAAATGTTGTCAGAAATTGACACGCCAATCTTACTTGGTCTAAAACAAGCCGAATGTGGGACACACAGCATAGGTCGCTGGCTGGCCTCCAAGGAAGTGTCTAACCACTGCAATGTTAGCTGTAAAGGTAGCAACTAGAAACGGGCGCTTCAATATAAAATAGACATGCATTGGAGGAAAGATGGCCAGGGAAAAAATGGTAGGCGGCCGGAATGTGACCGCTGAAGGGCAAAAACCATATAATCGTCTGATCGACGATAGGGGCAATTGGATCGACGCCCAGGGTCGGCCGGTGCCGCCCAGGTATATCGAAAAGGAGGTGAAGGAGAGAGACCGTATGGTAAGACGAATTTTTATTAAGGCCATGAAATTAAAGCAGCACGTTGTGCAGGTAAAAACTGAGGTGGTGCTGTCGCTGGATGAATACTTGGATGCACTAGCCGGGCAGCATGACACCAGCTGGAAGGGCAATGCCGAGCTAATTACTTTTGACGGCCGAATAAAAGTCGAGGTAAAGGTGAATGAAGCCCTTGAATTTGACGAGCGGCTGCAGCTGGCTAAACAAAAGATCGATGATTGCCTGCGGCGTTGGACCGGTAATGCCCGGGCTGAGATCCGGGCCATTATCTCCCAGGCATTTCAGATGGACCGCAAGGGCCGTATTAACGTGCGCTCCATCCTGACACTCAGGCAGTTCCGTTTTGAAGATCCCCAGTGGCGGGCAGCCATGACCCTGATCTCCGATAGTCTGCGCATCCGGTCCACCAGACGGTACGTCAATTTTTACCGCAAGGACGAAACCACCGGCCGGTTTGTGCTGATACCCCTTAATTGGAGTGCCTTGGATGGTGAGGCGCTGAAGCGCTGATGGATCGTGCCTTGCTCCCATTCATTGCCGGCCTCGGCTGCACTCCAGCTGGGGCCGGGGCTGTTTATCGGACTGGGGTCGAAGTCTCTCTCTGCCTATTTCATGGGCCGTTGTCAGCCACAGATATTAACTTAACGCCGTTACCCGGCCGGAGGGTGCGAGCTGGGCATGGGTAATATTGACAGCTTTGAACAATTGCTTCATAAAATCGATCAGGACCAGCTCTATCGTACCCGGGAGGTGGCGGCACTCCTGCAATGTTCAGTGCGCTATGTGCAACTGTTGGTGGAGTTGGGACGATTGGAAGCTTTAAGAGTAGGGCGAATGATCCGGATTCCAGGTCAGGAGTTGGTAATGTTCATTCAGAAATACAAAGATTGGGAAAGTAGGAATTGAAATACGCCGGACAAATCATCAAGGCCTTTCCTACCACCGCCCAATACCGGCTGCACACCGGCTCGTTATCTACAAGCGGGTCTACAAGGTCAGGTTGACAATCCACCGTAATTAACCTACCTTATGGCCCTGCGAGGCCTTTTTATTTGTTATGGTGGCACTAAGGTAATATCGGTGTGGGCGAGGCGTCATAAGAGGACGGAAGAAAACCAGAGCAGGCAACGGGTTATCCCGGTGGCCGGCACCCTGGAGACCCGGGTAGCGATCGTTTCTCCAGAGGCCCTCACAGATAAATTAAGCCCTGAAGCTCGGGCTCACCTGGCCGCCAGGGAGAAAACCACGACCGAAGTTTTGAAGTTTGCCCAGGACGATCCCGCTGCCGCCAGCAAGCTATTGCGTGTATGGCTGGTCGGCCAGCCCGAAAAGAGCAGTGGATAACCTGTAGCAATATTTCCCTCTCGGGTGCTCAACATTCGAATAGCGATGCTCTCCGCGTTCCCGGCTGACCGGTACCGATCTGGACCGCGAGTGACGGTCTTCAATTGCCCGTTCAGCTGGCGATTGCTTTCGGGTAGCTAATTTCCTAAGCTTTAGCATTATCAACCATCTACACTGAAGCAATAATCAAAAAGGAGAGGTTACATGAACGCCAAAAAAATGTTGCAGGCCTGGCTGGCAGGGTTCGTGGTGATGTACATAATCTCTATTATCTGGTATCTGTTTATCATCGGCGGCTATAATGAAGTCCAGTTCGCGGCCGTAGCCCGGGCGGAACCGTCCATGACCCTGATCATCGTGGGGTATCTGGTGCTCACATTCCTCATGTCTTACATCTATCCCATCGGGTTCAAGGGCGGTGCGCCGCTGCATGAGGGGCTGCGCTTCGGTGTGCTGCTGGGGCTGGTGATCAGTTTACCCACGGCCCTGATCTATTCCGGTGCCTATAATATGCCCCTCATCGCCAACCTGATCGACGCAGCCTATCACACGGTGGAAATCACGATCGGCGCCACGGTGATGGCTCTTATCTACGGTAGTGCGGCGGCCGGTTAACTGCCGGACATAAGCTGGGATAATATTTACTAACTGGGGGCCGCCCGCCGGTTACCACGTCTTCCTTGGACTACGGCTCAGCGAGCATTATTCCACCAGCGGCGCCACCCGTTTGAGCTGGTAGTTCTCAAAGTAATAATGACCGGGAAAATTCCCACCCTGGTATTCCCACAGTTGGTGATTGACGCCGAATCGGTCGTTGTGCTCGGTGCGGTGATCGGGGCCGCCCAGGATCTCCTCCACCTGGGCCACCAGCATGCCGATCCGCGGCTTGGTGGGCGGCATACGGCCCCGCTCTTCACGGGCCAGCCGCATCTGGTCCTCCATGGCCTTTTGGATTTCGGCCCGGGTAATGCCGGACAGGCGCTGCTCCAATAACACCACCAGCGAGTCCATTTCAGCCTTGCGTTCCGGGTCCAGCTCCCGCCCGAGCTTGAGCGATTCCAACGCCAGCGCCAGGGCGGAGTGGTCGGCGGCATAGTAAGCCCGTTGCAGCAGATCTTCGGCGATGCGCACCTTATAGCCATCGATCTCCACTTTCCGGGAACGGTCGGCGGAAATAGCCCGGTCATAGTATTTAAGGGCGGTGGTGAAATCGTGCTGGGTCCGCAGGGCGTGGCCCTGTCGGATCAACACTTCAGCAGAGAAGCGCACTACCAAATCTTCGTTCTCCGGTACCAGGTCCATGGCGATCTGTAACAGCTCGCCCGTATTTTCCAACCGGCCCCGCTGCAATTGATCATCGGCCCGCTGCAGGTAGACATAGCCGATTTCAGCCTTACCGGAGTCGATGGTGGCGGTTAAGGTTGTGTCCCCTCGCTGCTCGGCCTGGCGGTACCATTCCAGCGCCTCCTCCAGGCGGCCCTCGTCCTGACTGGCCCGGGCCAAATCCACCTGCTGGTAGGGTACCAGGCGTCCCGCCAGAGCTAGCAGGCGTTCAGCCCGGCGGCGGTGAACGTGCCGGGGATAGTCACTGACAAAGGCCCGCAGGCCATCCTC
>JADFMC010000091.1 GCA_022564085.1 Fidelibacterota bacterium
GCGGCCAGCTGGGGCAGATTGCGGTCGCCGGCCAGGACCTGCTTAAGTACCGCCCTGGCTGCCGCAGGTTCAAAATCGACCAGTTGCTCGATGGCTGTGTAAGCGACCCAGTCGTCGCTGTGTTCTACCATCTCCAGGGTAAACTGTCTGAGCTCCGCATGAGGCCTGCCGGCTTTGATCAGTGCTACCAGAACCCGGGAATTCAGTTGCCCGTGGGCATGAATCAATCTGGCCAGCACCTCCGCCGGCAGTTCCTCGTCTATCTGTTCGATAAACAGCTGTAGAAATTGTTCGTCCGCCTCCCTGGCCGCCATAATCAGAGTATCCAGAGGCGTGCCAGGTCGCGCCAGCAACCTGATATTTATGCGGCTGGCAATTTTGAGCATGCTCATTACTGCCGGCACATGCAATTTATCGGGGAAGGCTTCAAAGTTCACCTCCAGAAAATCGAAGATCGCGGCGTCACCGGCATTGCCCAGGGCATCCACTATGGCGAATTGAATCAGGAGGTCCTGGGTGGCCAGCAGATGATCCTTGAGGAAGTGGGCGCCTTCCGCCTGCCCCACCAGCCCCAGGGCTTCAGCACATTCCCGCATCAGATAATCGCGTTCCTCAAAGGCCTTGATCAAGTGCGGCAGCGCCCGGGGCGACTTGATCTTACCCAACGCCTCCGCCGCCGACACCCCCACATTCTCCACCGGGTCATACAGCGCCGTTACCAAACTATCCACCGCCCGGTCACTTTCCGCCAGGCCCAAAATATCAGCGCTGAATTTGCGCACATCCTCGTTCTCATGGGCCAGCGCTTCCAACAAGTAGTCCACCGCGGCGTCACCGAATTTGGCGATCAGGGCGGCCACGATGTTCCGCACCTCGATGCGGGAACTGCCCAGCAGCGATGTCAGGAGTGGAAGGCCCAATGGGGTGGGGACCGACTCCAGCACTTCGGCGGCCGCTTCGCGCACAGCCCGGTGTTCATCCTGAATGCCGGCCACCAGGTGCTCCACCGTGAGCTCCGGCGGGTACGACTCCAGGTCATAAACCGCCCAGCGCCGGGTATCGGAATCCTCGGCACTCAAATTGGTCACTACCGCTGCCAGCTCCTTCAATTTGGCCTCATCTACAGTCATCTGCCTCAATATCCCTTGTAATTATTTCGCCTTGTCGGTTAAGCCAAAATTTCCATGGTCCGACCGGTAAAAAACAGAGACGAGCCTGGCAGGGGCTCAAATCCCTGGGATTTCAGCCAGCGGCGTCCCACCGGGGCCACATGAAAGAAACCTTCCGGTCGAACTGCTTTGACCAGCTGTTGAATGATCTCACGTTGGTACTGGGGCTGATAATAAAGCAGCACCAACGAGCAGATCAAAATATCGAACTTCGCGTCCATCTGGGCCTCAATTATATCCTCAACCACGAATTCCACCAGCCCCTTGATGTTGCTTGCGATCTGCCAAATAGTAGCTCCCAGCTCCTCAAAATTTTGCCGGTAAGGATCAAGCGTGGACCAATCGGAGGTGCTGATTCGGTATACCCCTTTACGGGCCATCTCGATCTGGAGCCGGCTCAGATCGGAACCCCGCACACGCACAGCTACACCCTGATATCCCAGATCATCCAAGCTATTCCGGGCCGCCATTGCCAGTGAATACGACTCGCGGCCATCGGAGCAGCCTGCCGACCAAATGTGCAGTGTGCCTCGCCCCTGCAGGCCACTGTTCAATAGGTTCGGGATTACCATGCTTCGCAGCTGTTCGAACAACGCCGCATTGCGAAAGAACCGAGTGGCCACCACCAGGTTGTCACCCTCGAAGAATCGCTGCAAGTCGGAATGGGAATCCAGATTGGCATCGTATACGTGCCTCTCGTTCTTGTTCGTATCCGCCATCAAACTCAAGCTCGCACGGGCTGAAAGATTGATTTGAATGACTTGGGTACCAGATATTCCCGGGAATAGGCATTGATCCGATCGGCGATACCGCTCAGAGATAATACCTTTGCCGTCGGCACCATCGCCAGCGCGGCCCGGGGCATAGCGGAAAAGATGGCACTGTCGGGGTGCTGTATAAGTGTCTCCCCATGATTCAGATAAATGTCCTTTAATCCGGCGGCGCCGTCGTTAAGCATACCGGTCAGGATCACTGCTACCATACGGCTCCCGAACCGGCGGGCCGCCATGGTAAACACTTGATCGATTTGCGGGCGAAAACGCTGCTTCTTCCTCAAGGGAGTAATCTTGAAGGAGAGATCAGTCTGATGGTAGCCGACGATTTTATCACCCGGCATAAAGTAGATCCGGCCGCTTTTGATGGCCATGTCACTATCGATTTTTTGGGGTTGCTGCTCCACGCCGTTGGCCATAATTAATTTAGATAAGAACAAGAATTTGGCATTGTGATGCATTGAGATCACAATCGGCAAGTGGGGATAATCCACTCCGCTGAGCACTTCACGCAAGGCCAAATCGCCTCCCGCCGAGCATCCCAGGTAGATGATCTTGTGCCAATCGAGCCTGACCTTTTCGGCCTGCAGGAATCTGTTCACCGCCGTCAGCACCGGGTCTTCCTGCGGCGCAAATGACAGGTTTGCCTGGCGCTTGCGAGCCCTCTCCAGCTCCTTGGCCAAACCCACCATCAATGGCGCCCATGAGGTGGAAGTTTCCTTCACCAGCACACGGTTGAGCGCTGCCAACAGCGGGTCCTGAAAGAACCGGTCCGTTAGGCTCATCCGTCCTTGAATTCATCCAGCAGTACTTTATCGGCTTGAACGACGCGGTTGAAATCGACCAGCGTAACCAAAGTATCCTTCAATTTGGCAATGCCGACAAAATATTGATGATCGGCATCCAGCCAGTCTTCCGGCGTAGGCTCTATGGACGACTTGGGGACCGTGATTACTTCACGCACCGTGTCAACAATGTATCCCAGAAGGCCCTGGTCGGTGCGGGCAATCATGATCTGCTGGTTCTTAATTTCCCCGCCATTCCCATCCAGCCCCAAACGGGTGCGCAGATCCAAGGTAGGCACTATATTCCCCCGCAGGTTAGTTACCCCCTTGAGATACGACTTTACATGGGGCACACGGGTAATGTGGCTCATGGCGGTTACTTCCTGAATCTGAAGGATATCTCCACCGTAAGTCTGATCGGCGAGTGTGAAAGTGACCATCAGCAGGTCGTCCTCGCCTTTCTTGCCCGTCTTGGCATTTGAGATCATCGTGCTAACTGCTTTGGCTTCTGCAGCAGCGGGTCGTTCTTCTTTATCGTCCGTCATATTTTCCTCCGGTTGCCGAGTAATTTTCAAGACACGGCATTATCAGGTTCCCCTGATGAACGCCGTGTTCAGCGGTTTTACTCAATCAACGGCTATTTCCGCCAACTCTAGGTGCTCTTCGGCGCTGAAGAGCTTATCGGGGTTCAGGATCAGGATCAGGCGATCGTCCACCTTGCCAACCCCCTCAACAAAGTCCGCATCGATTCCGGTGGTAGTCATATTGATAGCCTCATCGATCTCGTCGGTTTTAATTCGTAGTACCTCCGAAACCTCATCCACCTTCATGCCCAGGGTATGGCCTTCACTTTCGATAACCACTATCCGGGTGTCCTTGGATCGCGCCGTCGTCTCCAGTCCAAACCGCATCGCCAGATCCACCACCGGTATAATTGTTCCCCGTAAGTTTATAATCCCTTCCACGAAATCCGGCGCCTTGGGAATCGGCGTAACATCTATCAATCGATTGATTTCCCGCACGGACTGAATATCGAGCCCATAAATGCCGCCGGCCAACTCGAAGATTACCAGTTGTTTGATATCTGCTGCATTGTCCTCTGCCGCAGTTGAAACGGCACCGCCCAGACCTGATACGGTCATCCGAACCTCCTAACCATGGTTGCTAATAACATCGCCTGATTCCACCGGTGTAATGATTACCCCGAGCGCTAATTGCAGTCACTTTTAAAAGAAAAGGCCCCTGTTCCATGTTAAATCTAAAATGTTAATAGACTTACGGGACCTTGGTGTCGATGCAAGTTATAGTCTCCCGCAAGGCACTTCAATCGGGATAAACCTTATTTATCTGTAGGGATACCCCCATAGACCCCCGTTGGGTCCGGGCCAATATTCAGGCCGAAAATAGTTTAACCCCGTTGCCAATGACCACAGGGTTTCTGACTACCAATGTAACTGCCGGATTACTGCTAGAGGATGGCTGGCCAGGCCGGAAGCTGGGCTGAGAAAGGCCGGTTGGTCAAATTAGAAGGCGCCGATATCCCTCATAATGGCATTGGCCACCTGTTCCAAGACCTGCTCTGATTGATAGTTACCGGATTGGACTCGATCTCTAATGAGGGCCAGTTCCTGATCGGAGCGGGCCACAGGCTCCGCTTTCTCTTTGAAACTAACGAAATTTGGGAGCATTAAGATAGCTTCCGATACCCTCTCCAAGACCTCCGGTTTATCGAATTCACCGGTTTCGATTCTGTGCCGGAGCTCAAGTATTTGCTCTGAGCCTTCATTCCGCATGGACTTCAATACGTCCTGGAAATGGGTCACATCACTGGCGGTCTCCGCCAATCGCTTAGCTCTTGGGGAGATATTTACCGAATCGGCCCGGCTAGTGGTTGAAGCCGCATCCGCTTCTGAAGTGCTACGCGAAGGCCCGGCCCGGTCCGAGCGGCTTTGACGGATTCGATCCTGCTCCTTCAAGCGATCCGGAGATACAGGTTCGCCTATATTCTTGATCGGAGTCATAATACTACCTCATCACATCGACCACGCGATGACCAGCATGCTGTTCAAACGACGTAGTCGGGCTGAAGTTAAGATATTTGGGCCTCGATACAACATTATTTATTGCCTGATATTGTGCTCGCCGCAAATTGTCCTGCAACCCCTCATCCAGGGCCAATAATGCGTCCAGGGAATCCCTTATGCGGCGGTGATAGTTACGGACTTCATCGTCCGCAGCATTGCTCGCACCCAGCAGTAAGAGCCTATCCTGCTCCAGCTGGGCGAGCCGTTCGACCCCGGTCGCCCGTTGCCTAATCAGCTCCTCGGTGGCCTCGATGTCCAACCCGCCGGGCCGGTCCTTAAGACCACGAGAGATCACAACCAACTCACGCACTGTTTCTTCCTCCGTGCGGAGCAGAGCCAACAACTGTTCCCGTTTACCGCTGTCGCCGGAACCCGCGTCAGTCATCGGCTAGGCCTCTTCATTAAAGATCAGACCGCTCAACTGCCGCATCCTGGCCACCAGAATCAACAGTGCCTCCGGCGGCAACTGCCTGATGACATCACCGGTTTCCTTGTTCAGGACCCGTACCACAGAGCGGCCGGTTGCATCGTCGACATCAAAAGTTACCGTGGTAGCTGCTAACTCGAAAACCAAAGCGTTGATATCATTTACCAGGCCGGATACGTCCCCCGTGCTCCTTGTTGGAGCTGTCGACCCGCCAGTGGAAGCCACCGGTCTAGGCTTGGCTTTAGCCACGGGATTCGGCCTGTGTGCCGAGGATGCAGCTGTCTGCTCGATATTGGAGGTTACATTCTGGATTAAATCAACCATGGTAATCCTCTTACGTTAAGATTAAAATCCCAGCCTGGAAGAGATACTGCTGAAAAACGCTGACTGCTGCTGAACTTGGGCCAGGACAGTCTGTAGTTTGATCATTTCCAGGCGGAAGCGCTCCACCCTGGATTCCAGGCGATCGTTAAATGTGTCAATTCTGTCACTCTGAAACCGCAGGGCCACATCGATACTCTGTTTGGTACTGGAGATCACTCCCGCGGCCCTGGTATAATTATTGAGATACTCCTTCAGATTGGCGGCTACCCCATCGGAAGAATCGAAAAGTTCAGACACCAGGGAGGTATCGGTGGCCAGGGCGCTCTCGAACAGGCTGGCGTCATCGAAAAATAGCGTACCGTCCCTCTTGACCGCCAGGCCGATGTCCAGTAATCGGTCGAACTGCGCCGAGGAAGTCCCGGTAACCTGCGCCGAGATCATATTACGCAGATCAAAGGCCACCAGACTGAAAGTGGCGTCACCCCGGAATGCGCCGCTGCCGGTGGTCTTGCCCCTCATGAAGTTGATCACCCCGTTGTAGGCGTCGATAAATTCCTGCAACTTCGCCTTAACGGCAGCCGTGTCGGCGGAAATGGTAAATGATTCCGCCTGAGTGGTAGTTCCCGCCAGCGTCAAAGTGACACCATCCAGGATATCGTCCACCGTGTTGGTGGGACGAACGAAAGTAAGGCCGTCCATGACCAGTTCCGCATCCAGGTCGGTTGAGACCGTGACGAATCCGCCCAGGTTGCTGGTGAGGGTACCATTCCTGGTCACTTTCAAGGTGTCCAACAAGCCGTCGGTGTCGGTGAACTGCAGGGCGTTGGTTTCGCCCGACAAGCCGCTCCGCAGCAGCAACCTGGTAGTGTCCGATTCCTCCGCCACGGCGTTGGCGGTCACCCTCTCGGTGACCTCGATGTCACCGGCCGAGATAGCCGCGCTCATGGCGCTATTGATCGCCTCGGCGATATCTGCCATCACCTCCTCATTGGTCTGTGTGAAAGTAGCCGTGCTGATTGTGACGGTCACCGCCACCTGGTTGTTCTCATCCCCGTCAATGGGGTGGCGCACCAGGATATCGAAAGATTCAACGGCCTCAGGGTCGCCAGCATCGAAACGGCTGGTGAAATCGCTATCGGTGGCGGTATACTGGCTTGAGGCCCGTATATCGGCGCTGGCCAGGCGATTGATCTCGATGGTATGGCTGCCCAGATTGGCTTCGGAAGTGGCCGTGGCTGTCAGCAGGTCTGAGTCGCTGGTGGCTCCCCGCTTGACGGCGAACACATCGGTTAAAATATCGGTAAAACTATTGGCGACGGTATAGAGCGCCGAGAGCTTGGAGCTCAGTTCGGTCAGGGCGCTCTTGCGACCCTCCAGCGTGGCCTGTCGCGCTTCCAGGCTTCTACGGGGTATAATCTCGACGGACCGGAACTGCCTGACCAATCCCTCTATATCGAGTCCACCTGTTATTCCGCTGACGGATACCATGGTTTAGGGCCTAACTCACCTTATGGGCCTCGCTCCAGGCCTCCTTAAATTCGCCGATAATGTATTTTACCTCGTCGAGGTTGCCTTCGCGCGCCCGATCGAGGCAATATTGATATAATTTGTGCATGGGCAGGGCCTGCTCCAAGTAATCGAAATTAAGGGCCCCCACCAGCGCCATCAGACCCCGCAACGCCCGCTCCCTATCCCCCGTCCGGCAGGCCGTCAGAATCGCGTCATAAATGTAGGAGATCAGCTGCTCGGGGCCGGCTGACATTATCCGTTGAGTCAGATAGGGGTCTTTGCCCCTCTCAGGCAGCCTTAACTCAGCACTACTCACACCTATGACTCCTTAAAAAGTTCATTCATTCTTTAAACCGGCAAAACATGATTCCATCATTACTATACCCCTTATCGGGAAAACCGTCCAATACTTTAGTATTTTACACCGTCGAAAAAACCGGGCTTTCACCATCGGGAAAAATGGACCCCGGAAGAGCGCTGTTCCGCTGATCAGGGCATTTAAAAAACATAAAAGCGGGGATCCGGCCTAAGCCGAATCCCCACCGTTATAATCCCAACTGACTGCGCTGGTTTACCGGAAGAGCGATAGGATCAGCTGGGGGGCCGAATTGGCCTGGGCAAAGGAGGAGAAGGCTGTCTGTTGCACAATCTGTGCTCGGACCAGATCCATTTGCTCCTTCGCGAAGTCGGCGTCCTCAATTCGGCTTCTGGCGGCCTCGGTGTTAGTCACCGCCACCGCAAGGTTATCCTCCTTGGAAGACAAGCGGATCATGAACTCACCGACGGTCTGCGCATTGGTGTTAAGGGTATCGATAGCCGCGTCCACGTTCTCCATGGCAGCCGCAGCAGAGAAGGAAGAGACGACTGAGAGCGCATTGGCTGCGAAGTCAGACTCTTTGGCTACTCCACCTG
>JADFMC010000092.1 GCA_022564085.1 Fidelibacterota bacterium
TGTGGAACGGTCCCATGGGCGTATTCGAGTTCCCCCCCTTCCAGACCGGCACCGAGTTGATCATTGACAGCATTACGCACGCCACGGCCGCTGGGGCGGTCTCTGTGGTGGGTGGCGGTGATTCCGCCGCAGCCATCGACAAGTTGTCGAATCCACGCCAATTCAGCCATATCAGCACGGGGGGCGGCGCTTCCCTGGAACTGCTGTGCGGCAAGACCTTACCGGCCCTGCAAGCACTGTCGTGAAAACCACTAAGCCAGTCATCGCGGGCAATTGGAAAATGCACAAGACCCCCCAGGAGGGGTACCAGTTTGCCAGGCAGTTGACCACAAAGGCCTTGAATCTCGGTGGTGTCGATTTTATCTTAGCCCCCGCCGCAACGGCCCTTTGGCACCTGCAGGGCTTGCTGAAGGACACAGCCATCGAGCTCTGTGGCCAAAACATGCACTTCGCTGAAACCGGCGCCTATACCGGTGAAATTTCAGCGGGTATGCTGTTGGCCTGTGGCTGCCGCTGGGTGCTCATCGGACACTCCGAACGGCGGCATATCTTCGGCGAGTCCGACGATGATCTTAAGCGGAAGGTTTCGGCGGCCCTGAGCGCCGGGCTGGGGGTAATTCATTGCATTGGCGAACGGTTGGAGGAAAGGGAGGAGGGCCGGACCATGGAGGTGCTGCGCCATCAGATCACCAACGATCTGGCCGATCTGGAAACGCTCCCGGAGGGACGATTTATGATCGCCTATGAACCGGTGTGGGCCATCGGCACCGGGCAGGTAGCCACGCCAGAACAGGCCGGAGAGGCCCATGCCAACGTGCGAGAAATTGTTAAGGAGCGATTCCCCGGGGCTGAGACCGCCCTCAAGGTGTTGTACGGTGGCAGTGTCAAATCCGGCAACGCCGCCGATCTGATTAAAACCACCGGGATTGACGGTTTCCTGATCGGGGGAGCCAGCCTGGATATAAACGAATATTGCCGTATAGCTGAAATTGCACAATTGGAGGCCAACTCTTGATTTACACATTCTTAATATTTTTGCACATCATCGTTGCGGCCCTGTTGATTACAGTAATTTTGTTACAGTCCGGCCGCGGGGGCGGACTGGCCGGTAGCCTGGGCGGAGGGGTATCCACGGCCATGTTTGGCGGCCAGGGGGCCGATAAGGTCATGACCCGCCTGACCACCGGATTGGCGGCTGCATTCATGGTGCTGGCAATCCTGATTTCCATCGCCGGCAGCCCTGAAGTGGGGCAGCAGGATAGTGTCGTTCGGGAAAGAGCCGCCCAAATGGAAACAATGCCTCTGCAACCTCTGAACCAGGTAGATCTTCCGGTTTCCACCAGCCCGCTGGGCTTACCGATTCCTCTGGAGGAACCGGCCTCTCAGACATCGGTGACCGACGAAAATACCGGTGAATGATATTGGCCGAAGTGGTGGAACTGGTAGACACGCTGTCTTGAGGGGGCAGTGGGAGCAATCCTGTGCGGGTTCGAGTCCCGCCTTCGGCACGCAAGAATCGCTGAAGCGGGACGAGACCCCGCATTCTGCGGGGAGAAGTTTATCCCGCGCAGCATAGCGAAGCGGGAAGTCCCGTATCCCGCCACAGGCGGGGGCCTTCGGCACTGATCAGGGAGTGCCGCCGGGGCTATTGGGCCAGCGGCCGCTTGGAAGGGATGCGGCCACCCCGGTAAAAGTCCGGTGAGGCTGTCAATAGCTGACCCCGGCCGGGCGCCGGATTATGGAATGCCATCGAAATTTCCGTCAGGATAACATAATTTTGCTATGGTAAAACGAGGAACACACAGAATGAAGTTATGGTATGCAGTAGTCCTGTCGATGACCCTGGCTGTGGCCGCCAGCGGTCCCACCGTCCAGGACCTGGAAACGCGACTGTCCCAGGCCAAAGCGGAAATGGCGAGCGGCAACTGGGCCCAGGCCGAGTCAATGCTGCAAGCGATAATCGAGGATGACGAGAACTACGCACCAGCCTTCTTTGAACTTAGCGTGGTCTTTTTGGAGCGGGACAACCTTAAGGGCGCTCAGGAAAATATCACCAAGGCCATCGAGAAAGATCCGCGTAACGATGAATTTCGATCCAAGGCCGAGCGCATCGCCGCCCTCAGCGGTGGGATGAGCCGGGCCCGTCGCGCTTACGATGAGCGCGATTTTGACAATGCAATTTTAGAGTACGACAAGGTTGTCAGTGAGTTCCCGCGCTTTGCGAGTGCTCACTTCGGGCTGGGGTTGGCGCTCACCAAATCCGGCAGCCCCCGGTTGGCGGCGGATGCTTTCCGGCAGGCCAGCCGGCTCAATCCCGAAAGCAATAGCTATGCAAAAGCATTGTACCGGCTGGTGGCGGAAGAATATAATAAGGGTAACCGGCTTTATAATGCCCGGGATTGGGAAGCAGCTCTGGCCTCTTACGAACAGGCCATTGATCTGGATCCCACCTTTCATAAGGCCTACTACCGTCTGGCCAAGTGTTATAAGAACATGGGCGATACCGATGAGGCCCTGAAAACCTTGGATCAAGTGCTGAAGGTCAAACCTGATTATATCACGGCAATAGTGGAAAAGGGTAATATCTTCCGAACCGCTGCCCAGTCTGATCAGGCTGAGGCCGCCTATCGCCAGGCCCTATCCTATGATTCGCAAGCGGACAAAGCCTGGATAGGGTTGGGAGCGGTCTTGAGTTCAGGCCGTCCCAAGGAAGCGGAGGAAGCATTCCGGGCCGCCATCGCCGCCAACCCGAAGAGCTCCACCGCGCACGAATATCTGGGCGAGCTCTATAGCGATCAAGAGCGTTGGGAGGACGCCTTGGCGCCACTGGAGAAAGCGGCCGATCTAAAACGCCGCGACCATCGTACGGCCTGGCGGCTGGCGGCGGCCTACAACGCCCTGGGCCGGTATGCGGAAGCCCAAAAGGCGGCCAAGCGCAGTACCGACCTGAAGCGCAATTTCGAGTACGCCTGGTTTGAGAAGGGAATTGCCGAGAAGGCCCTGGGTAACCGCCAGGCGGCTCTGGAGGCCTTCCGAAACGCGGGCAAAGGTCGCGACGCCGCCATCAGGAAATCGGCCCGCTATGAACTTGATCAATTGAACGGATCGCACTAGCGGGGCGTCCGTGACGGGAGCAACCGCCAGCCCCGCCCGTGAGCAATCAGGGCGGGGCTTTTTAATAAATTGAGGGACAACGCGTGACCGGACCGATCAGAGCGGTGATTTTTGATTTGGATAACACCCTATTGGATTTCATGAAAATGAAAGACGCCTCGGTGCAGGCGGCCGTTGATGGTATGATTTCCGCCGGATTAGCGCTGAATCGTGACCAAGCCGTTGCTGACATCAAGGCTATCTATGACGATAAGGGCTATGAGTTTCAGGAGGTGTTCGATGATTTCCTGCGCCAGGTGACTGGGGGGGTGAATTATAAATACCTGGCTTCGGCCATTGTATCTTACCGGCGAGCCAAGGAGGCCTCGCTCTTACTTTATCCCCGGGTCACCGAAACGCTATTGAAACTGGCTAAAAAGGGGCTGAAGTTGGGAGTGGTCTCCGATGCCCCCGGCCGGGAAGCCTGGATGCGCTTATGCTACCTGAACTTCCATCATCTGTTCGATGCCGTGGTCACCTTTGACGACACCCATGTACATAAGCCCGACCCCGCGCCTTTCCGCGAGATTTGCCGGCTGCTGGATGTTAACTTCAGTGAATCTATCATGGTTGGGGATTGGCCTGAGCGCGATTTGGTAGGCGCCGGAAATGTCGGTATGTTTACGGCTTTCGCCAAGTACGGCCATACCGGCAAAGTGGAGAATTCCGGCGCCGACTATGTCCTAGAGGATATTTACCAGCTGATCGAGATCGTCGACCGGCACAACCGGGCTTGATCTACATTGGGACAGATATCGTTGAAGTGCGACGCATCCGGGAGTTGATGGCCCGGTGGCCGGACCGCTTTATCCGTCGCATTTATACCACGACCGAAATCGACTATTGTACCCGTCAACCGGTGCCGGCTATTCACTTTGCCGGGCGATTCGCCGCCAAGGAAGCTGTGAAAAAAGCCCTTTACGCCGCCGGCGCCCGGGACCCGATACCATTTGCCAGTATCGGTATTGATCGGACGCCCGAGGGAATACCGGTGGCAAGTTGGACCGGTGGAGATGCCAAACTGCAGCTATCCATCAGCCATACCAACAATCACGCCGTGGCCACAGCATTGGTAGTGACTAATGATTAGCGTATTCGACACCGAACGCTCCCGGGCTCTTGACCGTCATACCGTGCGGGTCGGGCGACTGGGGGAAATCGACCTGATGCGCAATGCCGGCCGGGTGGTGGCGGTGGAGGCGGCCAAACTTCTCCGGGGGGATACGGACCGACCGGTAGTGGTGGTCTGCGGCAAAGGGCATAACGGTGGCGATGGTATCGCCGCCGCCGGTTTTCTGGCCCGTTGGGGCTATTCCTGCTCAGTACATTTGCTGAGCGATATTGAGGGAATGGATGCCGTAGTGGGGGAGACCTACCGGCTGGCGGATGTGCAGCTGCTTCAGTCAGCCCGGCCGGAAGATGTGGACTGGACCGCTGATAACCTGGTGATCGACGCCCTGCTGGGTATCGGGGTGGACCGGCCACTGGGTGAGCCGCTGGCGGCCTGGGTGCAGGCCATCAACGAACAGCCGGGGCCGGTGCTGGCGGTGGATGTTCCCACGGGCCTGAGCACTGATACGGGGCGCAGTTGGGAGACGGCCATCAAGGCCGATGTCACCGTTACCATGGGGCACCCCAAGCTGGGGCTATTGATCGGCGATGGGCCTGATCTGGCCGGCAGGGTGGTGGTGGCCCATATCGGGTTTGCCGCTCTGGACATCAGCGAGGATGACACCGGACACTTCCAATTTACCGGGGAAGATTTTTCCCGGCTGTTCCACCCGCCGGCCCGGCGTACTTATAAGCACCGTCAGGGAAAAACCCTGGTTATCGCCGGTTCCCAGGGCATGACCGGCGCCGCGGTGCTCACTGCCCGAGCCACCGTGCTCTCCGGTTCCGGATTGACACTGGTGGCCTGCCCGGCCTCTATTCAACAGCTCTACGCCCCCAGCATGCCCGAGGTGATCACCCTGGGCCTGGAAGACCACCAACGGGGCATATTCCTCCCGGAGCATGTGTCGGCGATTCAGGAACCGCTGAGTTGGTGCTCGGCCGTGGTCATGGGCCCCGGCCTGTCCCGCTCTCCTCAAGTTAAGGAGTTTGTGCAGGGGATCTTCGAACATCTGGAGGCCCCCATCCTGTTGGATGCCGACGGGCTGATGGCCTTTACTGATAACATGGACCTGCTCAATGCCGCCGGCGGGCCGCTGGTCCTGACCCCCCACGCCCAGGAATTTGCCAGCCTGTTCGACCATGAGCTGCAGGAGGTCATGGATGACCCGGCCGGTGTACTGGCGGAGGTACGCTCCTATTTCCCCCATACGGTAGTTCTCAAGGGCGCCCCCACCCTGACCTTGCTTTCCACGGGTGATATCATCATCAACAGTACCGGCAACCCCGGTATGGCCACCGCCGGCAGCGGCGACGTGCTATCGGGGATCATCGGCACTTTCCTCAGCCAGAATTACAGCCCCGACGAAGCGGCCATTATGGGCGTCTTTATCCATGGACGGGGCGGCGACCTGGCCCGGGCCGAGGTGGGGGTGTCAGGTATGAACGCCCTCCAGATATTAGAACATTTACCTGCCGCCCTGGCGCGGTATGACAGCGCGGCATGAACCGTCAATTACTATGGGCCGGGTTGTATGCGGCCTTGATCGTGGCGTTGTCCTCCATTCCCGGGCACAGTTTCCCTGATGTCAAGTGGCTGACATACGATAAGCTGATCCATTTTGGGGAATATGCCGTATTCAGCGTCCTGGTCTACCGGGCGGCCGCCAGTCTGGGACTCAAAGACCGGTTATTGCTTGGTAGTGCCATCATCCTGGCCGGGCTGTTCGGAGCCTTTGATGAACTTTACCAATTGTTGATCCCGGGGCGGGATAGTTCTTTCGCCGATTGGTCGGCCGACCAGGTCGGTGCGGTTTTAGGTGCGGTAAGTTATATATGGTGGGCCCAGCGGCATGATCAGCCGTCTGTACATTAAGAACCTGGCTGTGGTCCGGGAGCTTGAAGTGACCTTCCAGGCGGGCTTGAACATCATTTCCGGTGAAACCGGCTCCGGCAAATCGATGCTGATCGAGGCCTTGAGTTTGCTCCTGGGTGGCCGGGTTTCCAGCGAGATCGTCCGCACGGGAGAAAAGGCCGCCGTGGTTGAAGGTGAGCTGAGCGACGGCACGGACACCTGGCTGGTCAGGCGGGTGATCCGGGTGGGAGGGGCCTCCCGCATTTTCCTGAACGACGAGCCGGTGAAACTGGCCACCTTAGAAGAGCGGATCGCACCGTTGGTTGACCTGCACGGCCAGCATGAGCACCAATCGTTGCTGCGGGTGGCCACCCACCTGGAATTCCTCGACGCCTACGCCGGACTGTCGGATGCGCGGCGCCGGTTGGCCGACACTTACCGGCGCTTGATTGAGGTGCGGGACGAATACCAGCAACTGGAAGCCGATCTGCATCGCGAGCGGGACCAGTACCAGCTGCACAAGTTTCAGTTGAAGGAACTGCAGGAGTCCGAGATTGCCCCTGATGAAGAAGAGGCCCTGACCCGCGAGCACCGCTTGCTCTCCCAGGCCGGGGAGCTCAGCGCTCTGCTGAGACTACTTCAGGAACGGCTGCAGCTGGCCGACAGTTCCATCACCGGTGAACTGGGGGGACTCCAGAAGCAGCTGCAACTGTTTGCTCCCCTGGCCCCGGAGTTGGGCGAGTTGTCCGCCAGGATGTCATCCCTAAACCTGGAACTGGCGGATCTGGCTTATGAGCTTCAGCGCTTCGGCGACACCGTCAAGGTCAACCCGGCTCGCCTGGCGGAAGTCGACGAGCGTCTGGGAGTCATGGAGGGGATCAAACGAAAATACGGCGGCAGTCTAGCGGCCGCTCTGGATCATCAGGCCCAACTGCTGAACCAAATCTCTGCTTACTCCGCCGGCGATGAGCGTCTGGCGCGCCTGAAAGGTGAATTATTGGAATTGCAGGGGGCCTATGCCCAGCAGTGCCGGGAGCTGTCCCGTAGTCGCGGCGCCGCCCGGGATCGCCTGGCCGGCGATATCGTTCGTAGCCTGGCCGCGTTGGATATGCCTAAAGCGCGATTCGAGGTCAGGACCGAAAATATTGCCCAGGAAGGGGGACTATGCGTACTGGACGGACAGGCCTATAAAAGCGATCAGCGGGGATACGACCAGGTGGAGTTCTATCTCAGCCCCAACCCCGGGGAGGACTTGCGGCCCCTGGCCCGGATCGCCTCCGGTGGCGAGGTCTCGCGCATCATGCTCGGTATCAAAACCGTCCTGTCGGCCTTCGACCCGGTGGGCACCCTGATATTCGATGAGATCGACAGCGGCATCTCCGGTTCAACAGCTGAAACAGTGGGTACTGCCCTGGAGCGGCTGGCCGAAGAGCGGCAGGTCATCTGTATTACTCATCTGCCGCAGATCGCCTCCCGGGGTGATCATCATATCATTATGAGCAAGTCGGTGGAAAACGGGCGTACGGTCAGCCGTTCGCAGGCCATCACCGGTGAAGGGCGGCGCCGCGAGGTCGCCCGTCTGCTGAGCGGGGCTGAGATCACCGCCGCCAGCCTGGAACAGGCCCGGCTGTTGCTGGCTGGCCGGCGCAGTGAGGAGGTGTTGGCCGGCCATGGATAAGTTCATTGTCTCTGGCGGGCATACCCTCTCCGGTGAGATTACCGTTTCCGGCGCCAAAAACGCCGTGCTGCCCATCATGGCCGCCTG
>JADFMC010000093.1 GCA_022564085.1 Fidelibacterota bacterium
CTTCTCATTCATTTGCGACTTCTATGTTGTCCGCCAGCTGGCGGTTTCAACTTAGCAAAAGTGTCTCTTAAGTTTTAGACTACTTTGACTAACATTACTCTGACACCGAACATTTCCGATAACCGATCTCATAGTGAAGACGGGCCTGATTGTGGTGCTGGCGGTAGAACAATAGATCCTTGGTGTCGGAATATAAGTTATCATTGGCGAAAAGGCTTTGATTCTGAATCTCAAGAATGTGAAATGTAGATCTCAGGTTATCAAGCAGAATTGGTAATTGGTTGCAGCTGAAGATAAATTTTGTGTCGTTGCGGTTGGGGAGGGGATCGATGTTCAGCTCTTCAGAGTTTAACTGGAAAAACCGGATACTACTGGATGGCTATATTGCATAGATTCCGTGGACAGGGATCCGAGAGCGAAATATAATAATTGGTTGGCGCTGCTGCTGTTTCCTGAAGACGGCATTAAGCATAACCAATTGGGAATCGGGTTCTACCCGGTGCTTAGAACATAAGCATTGAAGCCGGACGAAGCAGCAACTTTACGGAATGGAGACTTTGCGCCTAAGGCCGAGACGTTGGGGAGGTTGAGTTCAAGAGGTTAAATTCAGCGAGTTAGTTGGGACTGCATCGGTTTATAGGCCCGCCAGCCCTAAGCTTTTCTAAGCGCTGGCTCGCAGACAATAGCCGGTCGCTACCGCTGCCGACGGCTTGGGTAACGGGGGCTGGGGCTATAAGTAATTGAAGGTCTAAAGGAGGCGCTTCCCCCCGCCCAGGCTACTTTCCATCCCCGGCCAACAGAAGGTAAACGCAATGGCAAAATATTTCACCGCTGAGCTGTACCGGTTCTTTGATGAGCTTATAGCCAACAACAATCGCCTCTGGTTCAACGCCAATAAGGAGCGCTATATCGAGTGGGTCCGGGACCCCATGAGCCGCTTTATCATTGCCATGCAGGAGCCCCTCAGCCGCATTTCGGCCCATATCGTCGCAGATCCGAGGCCGGTAGGGGGTTCCATGTTCCGCATTTACCGGGACACCCGTTTCTCGAAGGACAAGACTCCCTACAAAAGCCACGCGGCCAGTCATTTCCGCCACACAGTCGGCCGGGATGTCCACGGTCCCGGATTCTACTTCCACCTCGGACCCGATAAAAACGAAGTCGGCGGCGGCATCTGGCGCCCGGAGACAGCTGTGGCCCGGCAGATCAGGCAACGGATCGTCGATCATCCCAGGCAGTGGGAGAAAATTGTCGGCGACGTGGCCTTTGTGGCCCGCTTCGGCGGCCTCCAGGGGGAGCAGCTCAAGCGAGTGCCGCGGGAGTATGATCCCGACCATCCCTTTGGCGATGACCTGCGCCGGAAGGATTTCGTCGTCTCCGTCAGCCTGACCCGCAAGCAGATTACGGGCAACGGGCTGGTGGAAGAAATGAGCGCCATATTCGCTGCCATGTCCCCATTAATGGGCTTCATCGCCAAGGCCATAGGCCTCCCCTGGTAACCGGGTAGCCCTGCGCCCCAGCGGCCGGCTCATCAGGATATTCCACTGCTCCACCGCCGTAGAGTGACCACGCCGCCCCGCTAGAGATCGCTGTCAGTGCATTGTGGACCAAAATGGGCTAAATCTTAAGGGACCCTTTTGGTAACATCAAGCAGTTAGCAGAGGAGCCTTAAAATGGTAGAGAAGATGCCAGAAGCAGTGGGCCGGGAGATAAACCGTAAAAACGCAGAATGTCGCTCTTAGTTTCGATCCTTAAATGTCCCAAAATGGTCTGAACCGATACAATCGGGAAGAGGCGGCGCAAGTGCGGCTCCGGCCGGTACGGTCATTCATCACCCACCGGGATTAGGTTGGGACTCTTCCCAGGCCAGCAAGAACTCATGGGCCTCCTTAGAAGCATGCAGGTAAGCGAAACGGGCCACATGCCTCCCTAGCTCGAGGAGGCGGTCGTTGAGCCTGTCATCCTTTAAACTTCCGCTTTGATCGAAGGCCTCCCCGCCCTGTGCTATTGAAACCTGATCCGGCAATACCCAAGCCCGCAGTGAACGCCCCACAGTTCTTAAGCTGGCAAGTGCCCCTGCAGCCCCCATGGAGCCCCCCGAAACCCCTACCAAACCTATCATTTTCGTAGCGAACTCTTCAAATCCCATAAGATCCAACGCGTTTTTCAATACACCGCTGAAACTACCGTGGTATTCAGGAGTGGCGAGAATGATCCCTTGAGCGAGTCGGACAGATTCCTTTAGGCGGTAAACATCGGCGGGATAGCTGCCCTGATCATGACCCGTGCAGAACGCCAATTCGTATTTGCTCAGGTCCAACAGTTGGGTCTTTGCGCCTACCTCTGCTGCTCCTTCCAGGGCAATGTTCAATGCCATGCGCGTATAGCTGCCAGGCCGTAGGCTGCCCAATATCCCTACTACTCTCAGGCCGTTATAATTGTCTGACATCCCCTACCCCTATATTATTGCTGCTTGCCAGGGCAATGATCTGACCGTTGCCGTCGGCCTATACGGCGGCATGCAATACCTCGTCGAGCGCGAGCTGCCGCTATCGTGGCCTGCTATGAAGACTCGATCCTACCACAATCACCAGCGAGACCCGCGTCATCATGGTGGAATCTCCCACCAAGCCCCGGATGGAGGTCAGCGACCGTGAAAAGATTGCCGCCGAAGCGAAAAAACAGGGCGTATCAGGACTTCATCAATGAGCTTATATACTGTCGGCCCCAGCACCGTCCTGGTTACCAGGAGGTCGATCTTCGTGGCGGGTCTTTCAGGCCGACGGGCCGGATTTTGAAAGCAGAAAAATCCTTAACAGCTAGTCGTCGCCGATATTTTGGATCGGCCCAAAGTCGATATAGCGTACAACCGAGTGGTTGGTAACATTGTCATTCCAGTTCTTGCGGTAACTTTCACCATCCGCACTCTGCAGCCAATCCCGGAAGTCATCGGCGCCCTTCTGGGATTTCCAAAACGCCTCCAGAACGTACCTCGGACGTTTCATTGGTCTGGGAACGCGGCTGTAAGGATTTTTGACACCATCCAGGAAGATCCAGGTTTTCCGCTCCTCGCAGCCAAATTCCTTGGCCTTACCGTATAGATTGGCATCCAACCAGTTGATGAACGACTCATCATTGTCGCGACTCTTGAGATCGAATATATGGACCAACCGTATCATCAGCCATCCTCCTTAGGTTTGTTATGCTGCCCCCTGCACGGGTGGAATCTACAGATTTATCAGCGTGTAGCCTGCCGCGATAGTGCCCACTGTCGCGCCACCATAGCATATCACCGCGATGAGCAAGTTAAGGTGTTTGAGCTGCAATCCGTCATACAGAGTAAAACGGAAGCGGTGCGCCCAATGGTAAAAGGAGAGTGATATAAGCAGAAACAGATAGGTTCGCGCCAGCGGATGCCGGGCCAATTGAAGTACATTTTCATAGGCGGGGGCATCCAGCCAGCCCAGGGGGATAGCGAGGCCGTTGATGATCAGGGTGATGGGAATAAATAAGGCCGCCAGTGTCCCGCCGGCGCCAAACAATGACCACCAGAACGGTTCAATCGTCGTTTTCATAAGCCCTTGCTCTCCTGCTCACCAGCCGCATCCGTCAGCCTTTCAAAGTCACCCAAGCCAGGGCCGCGGAAATGCTGATCCAGGCGACAAAATTCAGGCCCGCAATCACTTTGTCGGGCACCCGCCGGTCCCCAATCCTTAGCGCCAGTGCCCGCGGGGCCAGGTTGAACCAGGTGATGCTGTGGTATATGACGAAGACCAGACTTACACCGTGCAGGCTGATCGACAGTGGCGACCGCAACAAGTCCAGAAAACGGGCGTAAGCCTCCGGCCCCAGGCCCAACGCCCGCAGTTGGAGTAGATAGACCAGCGCATACCCGGCGACGAATATGCTGGTGAGCTCCCGCAGGATGAAGCGGGCGTGAATCCACCTCCGCATCCACCAGAAGATCGGCATGGACGCCCGGTACCAGCGCGGGTGGTAGGGCGTATGTTGCGGATTGGCGCTCATTTCCCGCTCCAGGGCATGAGCAGTTTCTGGTACCACTGCAATGTGCTGGAGACTTTGTACCGCTGGATCGCCGCCGCCGGATCCACATCCTTGGGACAGACTACAGAGCATTCCCCCACCAGGGTACACTGCCAGATACCCTCATCCGTATTGAGTATGGCGTTTCTCTCCCCTGCGCCCTGGTCCCGGCTGTCCAGGTTGTACCTCTGCGCCAGCGCAATTACGGCTGGTCCGGTGAAACTGGGCTCAAGGCCGTACACCGGACAGGCGGCGTAGCACAGCAGGCAGTTGATACACATGCTAAACTGTTTAAAGTCGGCCAATTGGGCCGGGGTCTGGAGATACGCGCCATCCTCGAGGGATTTCTCCTCATCGCGGATAATCCAAGGCTTGACGCTTTCCAGCTTCTCCATGAAATCGTTCATTTCGATGATCAGATCGCGCACGACAGGGAAATTTTCGAGCGGCCCCACCCGGATGGGTCCGGGGAGCAGTGATTCGACGAACGTCGCGCAGGTCAGCGTGGCATCGCCGTTCACCATCATGCCACAGCTGCCGCAGACCCCCATGCGGCACGACCAGCGAAACGACAGGGTACCATCGAGATGGTCCTTGATGTGGTTCAGCGCATCGAGCACTACCCAATCTTTGTGCACCGGCACCTCGTAGGCCTGATAGACGGGTTCAGTCTCTTCTTCCGGCCGGTAGCGGAAGACCTCCAGCGTTACCATTTCTCCGCCGGCAACCACCGCCGCATTGCCGGCAAGACTATCAACGGCCATAAACACGCTCCCCTGGAGGCCACCTGGTAATCGTTACCGGCAGGTATTCTATGGTGGGCGCAGCGCCTGGCTTTCGCACTGCCAGACTGTGGGCCAGAAAATCGTTGTCGTCCCGGTCCGGGTAGTCGGTGCGCTGGTGGGACCCACGCGATTCCGTCCGCTGGCTGGCGGAGGCGATGATCGCCTCGGCAACATCTAGCATATAGGATAGCTCTATGGCGGCCACCAACTCGGTATTGAAGGTCTGGCTGCTATCGTCCAATCTGATCCCCGGTATACGATCCTGTAGATTGCTGATTTCCTGAGCCGATTTCTGCAACGAAGCTTTGCTGCGATAGATACCGGCCCCGCTCTCCATGGCCGCATGCATGCCCTGGCGAATATCGACCATTTTATCACCCTTGCCGCCGCCGCTGAGGTATTGCCGCTCGATGCGCTCTACTTCTTCGGCCGCCTGCGCCGCGACGGCTGCACCGTTGCCTTTTTGCCGGGAAGCATATTCGGCTGCCGCCCTGCCAACCCGGGCGCCAAATACCAGCAGCTCGGTCAGTGAGTTGGAGCCCAGGCGGTTGGCCCCATTAATGCTGACACAGGCGACCTCTCCGGCGGCGAACAGACCTTCCAGCGGCGTCGCGCCCAGAATATCGGTATGAATGCCGCCCATCATGTAATGCACCACGGGCCGGACAGGAATAAGCTCCTTCACCGGGTCGATGTTTTCATATTTCAGGCACAGCTCGCGAACGAAGGGTAATTTTGAATTGATAATTTTCTCGCCCAGGTGGCGGATGTCGAGATTTACATAGTCCCCATAGGGACCCTGCAAAGTGCGGCCCTTTTCCTGTTCCTTCACGAAGGCCTGTGAAAGCCGGTCCCGGGGGCCAAGTTCCATGGAGCGCAACACCGGCTGGGGCTCCGGCGTGCCAAGATCATAGTCCTGCAGGTAGCGGTAGCCATCCTTATTGAGCAGATGCCCGCCCTCGGAGCGGGTGGCCTCGGTGATCAAGATGCCCGTAAACGGCAGGCCCGTGGGATGATACTGAACGAATTCCATGTCCTTCAGCGGGACCCCCGCCCGGTAGGCCAGCGCCATGCCATCGCCATTTTTTATGTTGGCGTTGGTGGTGAACGGAAACACCTTTCCGCAGCCCCCGGTGCAGACAATAACGGCCTTCGCACGGATGCCATGAACCTTGCCGGTAGCCAAATCAATGGCGACGACCCCTTGGCAGCGACCGTCGTCAACGAGCAATTTCGTGACGAACCATTCGTCGTAGCGTTGAATGGGATCGTACTTGAGACTGGTCTGGAACAGGGTGTGCAGCATGTGGAAGCCGGTCTTGTCGGAAGCAAACCAGGTGCGCTCGATCTTCATGCCGCCGAAAGACCGCACGGCCACCGACCCGTCTGGTTGCCGGCTCCAGGGACAGCCCCAGTGCTCCATCTGCAACAGTTCCCGGGGCGCCTCTTTTACAAAAGCCTCGACGGCATCCTGATCCGGGAGCCAGTCGCCGCCGGAGATTGTGTCATAAGCGTGATCGTCCAAGCTGTCGTCCGGACCGATAACCGCCGCCGCGCCTCCCTCCGCAGAGACCGTATGGCTGCGCATGGGATATACTTTTGACACTACAGCTACATTGAGCGAGGGATCGATCTCCGCCACTGCGATGGCGGCCCTCAGGCCGGCGCCGCCACCGCCCACAATCAGAATGTCGTGAGAGAGCATTTCCATGAGCTTAGCTGTTGGCGCCGCGTAGCATCGACATATATCCCCTGAGACGTAATGAATTGCGTGATGTTGGTCCGTTCACCAGGAAATGTTACACCATGAAATGAGAAACACCAAGCACAAGATTGCCTCCCACCAAAGCCAAATGTTGCCTATCGGTTCCATATACCGTTGTCTACGGAGGTAAACTAGTGCGCTATGATTTAATGGGCCGGGGAGTTATTCGCCTGGCAAAGGGCACGGTGTCACCAGGTTACTACGAAGTCATCTGGCGAGGCGGAGACATGCTTGGGCACCAATTTCCCCCAGGCCTCTACATGGCCCGCATAGTTCCACTGAAGTACGGCGAGCCCATCAAGGCCTGCCCTGAGCCCGCCGAAGGGCTGGTCCTGAGGCCGGCGAAGGATTGTGCTGCTGAAGTGAGACACGATACTTACAATAAACTGGAGGGGCAGACATGAAAGCTATCTCGTATCTTAGAAATAAGCTTGGCAAGCAAGCGACCCCGGTCCGATTAATCACCTTTGGTGCTCGTGCAAACAAACGTGCAGAACGGTTTGCGTCCAAAATTGGCGGAATGATATTCCCCGTCAAGCAGGTTCACCGAGTTTTCGATCCCAACCACCCTGAGACTCTTGGGCCTGGCTTCGCTGTCTCAAAACGGCGTCCAAAGTATAACTGGGTCGCAGATGTCTCTTTCTACTATGCTGAGATTGAATAGCCGCCGGAGTTACCGCATAGCCTTCCAACTTATCCGTTTTTAAGCCTGATAGCATGAGGCCAACTGGCAGGGGCAGGATAAGTCTAGACGTGGTCTTTCATCAGGCCTTCACGTTTGCCCCTTGGTCACACCGCTAAATGGCCGCGCCGACAAGGTGCTGCTGCTAGAGTAGGGGTGCGGGTAGAATCCATAATAAATCCTGCCATATTACATAAATAATCGACAAAATCATTGGTGAGCGTAGCGCATCGAGCAGGTTTGATGGTGGATTGCCACTATGCTGTCTGAGCAATGCCCATCCATTACGGACGTACCTTTCGAGTCAGTAGTCCCTTCGCAGTTCGGTTTGCGATGGTGATGACCTCCTAACCGTTTTGTCCCGGGCCGCCCGATATTCGCGACAACGGTCTTACATGCAATTTGAGGTAGACATATTTTCCTAATCCCGCGGACTACCGAACCGGTGATTCCCGATTGGAAAATTGGGCCGTAGCGGGTGCCGTATCCGGCAAATGGTACATTTGTTCACGGTTCTTTACGGG
>JADFMC010000094.1 GCA_022564085.1 Fidelibacterota bacterium
GATTCGACCTTATTACGTGTTTAACGACGTCGATGTGGATCGTTACACGATCGATGGCGTTTACACCCGGGGGATGCTCTCCGCGCGCGAGATGGACACGCGTCGTCTGCCCCAACAGGCGAGAGCGTGGGTCAACGAGAAGCTCCAGTATACGCACGGCTACGGTGTGGCGGTCAGCCCCGTGAATCGTGTTTCGCCGCAAGGATTGCCCGAGTTTTTTGTCCGCGACATTCCGCCGAAAGGGGTCCCGGATCTGAAGGTGGATCGTCCCGAGATTTACTATGGCGAGATGACCTACGGGATGGTGGCGGTGAAGACGAGTACGCTTGAGTTCGACTATCCGAGCGGGGACGGGAATAAGCAGACGACCTATGCCGGTAAGGGCGGGGTTGAGATCGGCGGGTGGTTTAACCGCCTGGCCTTCACGCTGAAGTTTCTGGACATCAACATTCTGCTGAGTAACTACATCCAGCGAGAGACGCGTCTGCTGTATCACCGGCAGATCGTCGAGCGAGTTCGTAAGGTGGCCCCATTCCTGAACTTTGACGGCGATCCTTACCTGGTCATAAGCGAAGGGCGCCTGTTCTGGATACTGGATGCCTACACAACAACGGATATGTACCCGTATTCGACCCGAACGAGCGGGCGGAGTGCGATTAACTATATCCGGAATTCGGTGAAGGCGGTCGTGGACGCCTATCACGGAGATATCACGTTCTACCAGGCGGATACGACAGATCCGGTGATCAATACCTACCGTGAGATCTTTCCGGAGTTCCTGAAGCCGTTGTCGGAGATGCCCGAAGATCTGCGATCACACGTTCGCTATCCCGTCGATCTGTTCCGGGTTCAGGCGTTCATGAATCGCACGTATCACATGCAGGACGTGACCGTGTTTTACAACCAGGAGGACCTCTGGGAAATCCCGAACGAGATCTACAGCGACCGTCCGCAGCCGATGGAGCCGTATTACATCATCACCAAGCTTCCCGGAGAAGAGCGTGAGGAGTTTCTGCTGATGTTGCCGTATACGCCGGCCAATAAGGACAATATGATCGGATGGTTGGCCGCGCGCTGCGACGGTGAGGGTTACGGAGACCTGGTGGCTTACAAGCTTCCGAAGGACAAGCTGATTTTCGGGCCGATGCAACTGGAGGCGAGGATCGACCAACAGCCCGAGATTTCGAGCCAGTTGACTCTGTGGGGTCAGGGCGGGTCCGAGGTGATTCGCGGCAACCTGCTGGTCATCCCGATCGAGAGTTCCTTTATTTATGTGGAGCCGATCTACCTGGTGGCGAGACAGGAGTTCGACCTCCCTCAGCAGTTTGCGGGTGGGGGAGAGGAAGACGAGGAGCTGGAACAGAGACGGCGGCGGCCGCCCGGGCCAGGAGAGCCAGGGTTTGCAGGTGGCTACAGATGATACCCGAACGGTCCAAATGCCCGGGGTAGCGGTGCCCGGAACTGCCGGACACCACGCCGGTTTCACCGGCCGGGAGTCTGTCGAGCAGATTCACATCCATGAATGGATCCTTGAGTGCAGGTTCCAGCCCGCGCAGGGGGTTGCCCCCCGATTTATTGATTCCATCGGCCACATAGGCCCATAGGGTTTGATCCGGGAAACGGGTGTTCGCATCGCGGGTAGTCTCAGAAGCAATCGATTACCGTTATGGAGTCGCCAACTATGAGTTTGCCGAGTTACCTGATGGGCTGAAAAACAGTCGTGTTTCATTGAGTGAATCTCTTGGGTTGAATCTGGCCGGAATTGATTTAAGATCACTTTAGGAGACAAAACTATAGCCAAATCTACCCCGCCACCTGCGCCGGGTGCTCCTGCCCCTGCTTCGCCTGGCAGACATCCCAATAATAGCACCAGTTGCATAGCACCGTTTCGTTGGGCTCGAGGGTCTCCGGCCGCTTTTCCGCCTCCCTGACCTGGTCGATCCGCTTCCCCAGCATCCCGATGATCCGCTTGGAATTCCATTCCACCCGGTTCAGCCGCACCTCCAGGCCGTGGCGCAGGAAATGCCACACCACGTCCACCTGGTCCACATCCTCCCGGGTCGCCAGCAGCGCCTGGAAATAGACCTTCATCTGCAGGTCGCCCTGGGCCTGGGTGGGGGTCAATACTCGCCGGCCGGTCTTATAGTCGTGGATCGACCAGTGTCCGCCCCCGTGGTGATCCAGCCTATCCAGAATGGCCCGCATGGGATAGCGGCCGCTGCCATCCAAGTCGAAGGACAGCGATTGCTCCGTGCCGGCCACCGGCTCCTTGAACGGCGCATATTGGCGATAGAACCCGGCCAGCGAGCGCATCCCCAGTTGATAGTAGTCGTCGGTGCTCCAGGAGGGCCGGGCTATGCGGATGTCATCGCCCCACCCGTCGGACCAGATGGCCCGGTAGCGCTCCAGTACCTGGTCAAAAATCACCTCGTGCCCGGCCAAGCGTTCCCTGTATAGCCATTCCAGGGTCTGGTGCTGGCAGATCCCCAGGAAGCTTTCTATGGACCGGCCGGTGGGCTTCAAATGGTCGATATAGCGGAATCGGTATTGCGCCGGGCACTGCTTGAAGGTTTGCAGCCGGGAGTAGGAGAAATTGCGGTGCGCCAATGCCCCTCCGGCCATCGGCCTCTCAGCGGCCTGTGGGATAGAGCGGCGTCACCAGGCGGTAGTCCCCGAACATATTCACATCCACAAAAACGAACCTCCAGCCCTTGTCGTAATAGCGCCAGATCTGGTACGGTTTGCGCTGGGCATCGAAGGGATGCCGCTCAATATCATCAGGCGGCCCATAGGTGATGTATACCATGCCCAGGTCCGATTCCCACCCGGCCTGGTACGAGCGGAAATGGATATTGGAGTAGGCCACCCGCCGGTAATATTCGTCCATCAGCTCGTTGCGGGGAGTCCCCGGCGTAGGATCACGGTCTTCCCAGAACTCAAGTAACAATTTGCGGCGTTCCACTTTGTCCTTGGGCGCTCTCATTTTTTTCAATTCGCTATGGCTTGCCAGGTACCGGGTCTGATCGATGGCCTTGTCGATATCCTTTATCAGGCGGGAGATCCCGGTCCAGGCGATAATTATGGGGAATTCCCGGCTGACGCTCAACTCCCCGGCCGACAGTTCCACTTCCAGCGTGTATTCCCGGTCAAGCAAGGGTTTGGTGGCCAGGGGGATCCAGTAGTCAGTCAGTGTCGCGTTCAGCTCCAGGGTATCAACCTGGTTGGTTACTACTTCTTCCTCGGAATCTATCAGCTTGTACTCACAGGTGGACAGGAGCGGTTCGCCGGTGGGGTTCCATATCACCAGGTAGACGTAAATAGAATCCACATCGTCGGCGATCTGACCTTTGAATTGGGGGGTTATCTCCACCGGCTGGTCAGATTGGCTGGGCACCCGCGAGACCAGAATGAAATCGCTGAGTACCAGCTCGTCGGCGGCATAGCGCTTGACCGTCACCTCCTTGGTGGTGCTATAGCGACGGCGATTGGCCAGATCGGTAATATGGGCGATAATCTTATAGTCACCCGGCGTGAGAGTCAGGCTGGTGGTGGGATAACGGGCCTGTTCATCGGACCTGGTTTCCTGGTAATCTTCCAACAGCACCTCTTCCCGCCATATCTTCGTAACCCGCACCTTCTCGTCCTCATCCATGGCGAAGATCGAGATCTCGTATTCCGCTTTGAAGGACTGGCCCTGGCGGACGAATACCAACTGATTCATAGTGATCCGGGCATATAACCTGATCACCGCGGAATCCGGGTCAACGGTGGGATATTGCCTCACCTCCAAAGCCAGTTTGAGGCGCTTATCCCCGTCTTTATCACGGTACCTGGAGGTGCCTTGGGAGGCGGCAGTTAGTTGGCAAAGCAGGGCCAGCAACACCCATGTTATCCGACTAGATCTATTCAAAATAGGCTCCCCAATTGAATCTAACCACGCCTGCGCTCGTTAGAAACCAGACCCATTGCGACGTGGGGATCAAAGCATATATAATTTCCGATGGTAGTCCGTCTTTCCGGGTGAATGTGAACCGGCGCTGGTCCCTCCGATCAAAAACCACTGCCCCCGCAGAAGTTGCCAACCAAATGTACGGCCCGTAACCCTCGATATCCAAAATTTTCCCACCATTGGGCGCTTTGAGAGCGATCGGTTCGAAAAGGCGCCCATGGGCCGAGCGCTGGAATACCAGGTTGTTGGCCACCACGAATAGCTCCTCCCCGCTGCTCCAGAGACCATCGACGGGTAAATCGAAGATACGCCGCCATTGGTTCCCTACCCGTTCGCCATATTCGTAAAGTCCACTGATAGTGCCGGCATACAGGGCCGTACTATCGCTCAGCAATGCCAGCACCTGGGTGCGGGGCAGTGTTGCCAATGTATCGACCACAACTTTCAAAGTCCGGGGATCGATCATCGCCAGCCCAGCTGTAGTGGCGGCGTACACAAAATCCCCGTGGCTGGCCAGGTCCCAAACGGCCGGATCCAACAGGCCGTCATTGCTGCCGATCCAGCCCCAGGTGCCCCGCCGGGTATCCAACAGAGCGATCCCCTCCATGGTGGCCAGCCACAACCGCTGTCCCACGCGCAGCATCTTATTCACGCCCACATCCCGAATCAGTTCCGACTCCGACCCGTTGTAGTACCGCCAACGACCGGCCTGTTCGTCCCACGATGTTAGGAAAAAGCCTTCCCGCAGAGGATTCGGCTTCCCTGTGCGGCGGTAGGCGTTGTCGGCAAACCAGACTCGTTTGCCATCCAGTAACATGGTGATCACCTGCCGGGGCGTGTACCCCGCCTGGAGCAGTTCCAACTGCCGGACCCGTCTATCGCCCCGAAAGAGCAGTCCCAGGTCCGTACCGAACCACACCTGCTGTTCCTGATCGGGGATAGAGAGGGTCGGTACCGCCAGCATACCCCCGGGGCCAACGAAATCGCGGATGGTGGCGATCCATTCCCCAGTCCCAAACCAGCCGCTTAAATCAGGTGCAAAATCAAAATCAGCCCGGCTCACGTTCCATTCCATGGGCGGCGCGGGCGGTACCAGGGTGGTGCGCATAAACTGCCCCGTAAAGGAATTCAATTGCGTGAAGACTCCGTCGGAATCGATCCAGATACCATCGTAATTGCCGCCTACATGCGTCACCCACCGGCCGTCGAAGTTATCCGGCAGCGCGCTGAATGACACCTCACGCCAGTAGTAGTCCGTCGGCATCCGGAAGGCTACGCCGCGCTGATAGACAATCCACAGGGCCAGGGTGGAACGGTCATGGTACACTTGATAGATCAGGCGCTCCGGCAGGCCGAAATTGAGCTCCGGCAGCGGTGATAGGGTTTGGGTGAAATAATCGAAATACAACAAGCCGTCGAGGGTGCTGAAATATAGCCCCTGGTCACCTGTGCTGGCTGAGGTGATTTCACTAAGAGCAGGCAGCTGTTGCCAATCACCGCTCCCATAGGCAAAGTTTTGGGCCGGTACCATGGCCGGCAAGGCCAGTAGTATAACGTATCCGTACCGGCACACCCTAGCCCGGCGCATAATGCCGCAATAGTCCTTCCAACTTCTCCAGCTTTACAGGCACCACCCCCATCTCCTCCACCACGGTTCCGGCGGCGTAGTTGGACAGCGTGGCCGCTTCCAGCACGGTAGCCCCGGCCAGTATGGAGAGGGTATAGGTGCTGATAACGGTATCGCCGGCGCCACAGACATCGGCGACCTTGCGGGCTTTGGTGGGAATCCGGTGATAGCCGTCGGCGTCGCACAGATCCATGCCGTTCGCGCCCCTGGTGATCAGCACTACCTCAGCCTGAAGCCGCTCACGCAGGATCGACCCGGCCGCCCGGACATCATCATCATCCCCTATGGGCCGGCCGCTGAAGTGGGCCGCTTCCTGCTCGTTGGGCTTGATCAGAGCCACCTGTTTATAATATTCAATGTGGTCGATCTTGGGGTCCACGAATACCGGGCAACCAGCTCGAGCTGCCCCGGCGCATACCCGCCGGATGACCTCCGGGCTGAAGACCCCTTTATGGTAATCTTGTAAAATCAGGGCGTCGGCACCCTCCAGGGCCTGCAAACTTGCATCCACCAGTTGGGCTTCCAACCGCGCCGATGGTGGCCGGATAACCTCTTTATCCATGCGGATAATGTGCTGAGAACCGGCGATCACCCGGGTCTTCTCTGTGGTGGGGCGCTCACTGTCAACCACACATTTATGCTCCAGTCCATAGCCGCTCACCGTTTCTTCGAACATCCGTCCGGAGGCATCATCCCCGATCAAGCCTACTAGTTCAACCCTGGCGCCCAACGATTGGAGGTTGAAGGCCACGTTAGCCGCTCCTCCCGGGCGATGTTCAATTCTGTCCACCGCCACAACCGGCACCGGCGCCTCAGGTGAGATTCTGGAGACGGTGCCCCACACGTAGGTATCCAGCATCACGTCACCCAGCACGGCCACCTTCAGGTGGGCAAAGGCATCCCGCAGCTCAAAAAATCTTTCAAGCAACATGAGCGGCAATCCTGACCAACCGGCTGGTGCCGGTCATTTCGGCTGGAATCTCCAGCCCCAGGTAAGCCAGGATGGTGGGGGCGATATCGGCCAGTATCCCGGCGCCGGCCAGTCCCACACCCCCCTCCGGTGAGACCAGCACCAACGGTACGTTCAAGGTGGTATGAGCGGTATGCGGCCCGCCGCTGTCCGGATCGATCATCAGCTCCACGTTACCGTGATCGGCCGTCAGAAACAGTGCCGCCCCCTCTTTTTTGATGGCGGCCAGGATCCGGCCTACGCAATCATCGACCGTCTCCAGGGCGGATACGGCGGCAGTCAGGTCACCGGTATGGCCCACCATATCAGGGTTGGCGAAGTTCATGATCAGGCAATCATAGCGGCCACCCTCAATGGCCTCCAACGCCGCTGTGCATACCTGCTCGGCGCTCATTTCCGGTTGCAGGTCGTAGGTGGCCACCCGGGGAGAGGGCATCAGTCGGCGGTCCTCCCCAGGGAAGCGCTGCTCTCTGCCACAGTTGAAGAAATATGTCACATGGGCGTACTTCTCGGTTTCGGCCAGCCGCAATTGGCGATAGCCGGCCCGGGACAGTACTTCCGGAAGGATATTGGCGAACTTCTCGGGTTCAAACAGCACTGGAAAATCAAAGTTTTCATCATACTGCGTCATGGATCGCAGGTCCACCTGCAGCCGTTGCCGGGGAAACTCGTTAAAATCAGGGTCTGTGAAAACAGCGGTCAGCTGGCGCATGCGGTCGGCTCGAAAGTTCATTGTCAGCAGGGCATCACCCTCAGCGATTGTGCCGGCCGGGTCGATGACTTTCGGCGTGACAAATTCATCGGTCACACCGGCTGCATAGGAAGCCTGAATGGCCTCCGCGGCACTGCCGAAGCGTTCGCCCTCGCCCAGCGCAAACATCCGCCAGGCGCGCTCGATCCGCTCCCAGTGGTTGTCGCGGTCCATGGCGTAGTAGCGCCCCACCACACTGGCAATCCGGCCCACACCTATTTCCGCCAGCCAACCCTCCACCCGCTCCAGGTAACCGGCGCCATCCGAAGGAGCTGAGTCGCGGCCATCCAACAGGGCATGGTAAAACACCCGCTCCACACCCGACGCGCAGGCGGTTTCCAAGATAACTTTTAGGTGGTCCAGGTGGCTGTGCACGCCGGCGTCGCTGCACAGTCCCAATACGTGGAACGCGCCCCCCCGCCGACGCACTGCGGCCAGCTGCTCCAGCAACACCGGGTTTTGGTGGAATTCACCCCTGGCAA
>JADFMC010000095.1 GCA_022564085.1 Fidelibacterota bacterium
CTTCTAAAGTTTTGCAAAGCCTTTCATCTGGTCTTTGATTTTCAAAAATTCTTTTTGTACCAATATTCTCATCTACTTCTAAGAAAATTTTTTTAGAATTAGGTATGAAATGGTAAGCTATCCATCCTTCTATTACAAAATTATCTTCTTTTTGAGAAAGTTTAGTTTGAGAAGCATCAACTTCTTTATCTATTGTTGGATCTTTAGCTTCTAATTCTCCTAATTCTTCAATGGTTATACCTTTTTCTTTTGCATACATCCTTTGCAAATCACCCATAGAATAATGTTTATATCCTAACTTAGAAGCAACTAACTTAGCTACAGTAGACTTACCACTACCAGCAACTCCACAGCAAAGGCCGCGACTTGTTCCAGGAAGGCGGGCTCTCCCAAGCGGGCGGGCTGCAGAACCGGGTATCCCAGCTTCAGGGCATGCTGCTTAACCGGTGGACTGTTGGTCTGGCGGCCGCGCCCGGCTGGCTGGTCCAATCCGGTCACCACAGCCGCTATCTCGTGGGACGATTGGTGCAATCTCTGAAGAGCGGGGATGGCGAAATCAGGGGTTCCCAGATAGATGACCTTCATGGAAACCGTGCCATCCTTCCGATCGCTTCAGCATTTAAAGAATAATTCCGGTAGACGGAGCTCCGGTCTCTGATATTTCCGTCAGCCGCTTATTGATCAGTGACCGTTTGGCCGGGGTTAGATAATCGGTGAAAAACACTCCGTTCAAATGGTCCACCTCATGCTGGATGACCCGAGCCAGCAGACCATCAAACGAGTCCTCTTGAGCTTCACCGTCCTCATCCAGGTATCCCAGAACTATCTCCGCCGGGCGGGTGATAGTGGCCCGTATATCGGGAATGCTCAGGCAGCCCTCCTCCATATCCGCCTGACCATGGGTCTCTAAAATCTCGGCATTTATGATGATCAGGGGGCGGCCATCTTCTCCCTCAACCTGGCTGATGTCTACCACCATGAAGTTCAGACTCACTCCGATCTGGTTGGCAGCCAACCCCATCCCGGCCTCCTCGTACATGGTATCGAACATGTCATCCGCCAGCGCTACAGCGTCCTGGATGTTTGTGACCGGCTCGGTTTTTTTTCTGAGGATAGGATCGCCGAACTTGACAACCGGGAGAACCGCCATCAGTCGGCTGTGGGCGCCTCGGCGGATTCACCGGCGGGTCCCACGATGTATGATCGGGCCACAGTGAGCTTGGCTCCCTTGCCCACATCCAGGATCACCCTGGAATTTTCCTTGCCCTTGAATGCTTCGATCTTGCCATAGATACCCCCCCGGGTAATCACCTGGTCGCCTTTCTTTAAATCGGCCAACAAGGCGCTTTGGGCCTTCCTTCGTCTCATTTGCGGGCGAATAAGCAGAAAATAGATGATGGCGAACATCAGCACCATCGGTAGAAACGCCAGCGCCCCTCCCGACTGCTCACCACCTTGGCCTAATGCATATAAAACGTCCAATTATGCTCCTTTTTTCATCGGTGGTAATTTACGACGGCGGCTACCGGTTAACAATGCGGTCAGCCACCGAACCTGGCTCGGGGCTGTACTTGCGGCGCTTAAGGTACGACAGGGCGCGAATGTTCCGCCATTCTGCCGGGTCGGGCGTCGCATTAAGTAGCTGTGATCAGGCCGGTTATTTACCGGCGCCGTCGTCATTTGCTTGGTCGGCTTTTGAGCCCCGGCCGCCCGTAAGGCCCCGTACCGACCAGGAGACAACAGATTTGAGGCCCTCCAGAGTGGCGGCGGGCACGCGCCGCAGGTGGTCCTTGGCTGTTTTCCAGATAATCCGGGCCAGGGCGCTTGAGGCTGCATCCACCAGCGGCTCCAGCATATCGGCGGCCTCCTGGTTGACCGCGTGGACTTCGGTTTCCAAATCCACTGAACCTCCGTCCAGGGCGCGGTGGAAGAACCTGCGGGTCAGCAGCCCTATCCTAAGGGTAATCAGAGCGTTGGACGAGCCCTGGACCACGGCGTCAGATATGAGGATCGATACCAGGTTGGCCCCGGGAATGGCCCCTACTATCGATGCCCCTATCAAGGCCGGCCCGATCTGGGAACCCAGGTTCAATTCCCCCCGGTTGCTGGGCCGCAAAGCCGCCTCGATCACATCAGCATATAATGAGGGTAGCACTTTTGCCCTGGCGTGGGGATAATATAAATCGGCAATATTGTTGATCAGTGCGATCTGCTTGCCGAGCAAAACCATCGTATCCAGGCGTCCTGATTGTGAAATGGCGGTATGATAGAAAATAGTTTCGGCCGCTTCCACCATGAGATCGTTAGATTTCTCACGCAGTTGGATATATACCTCGTTAAGGAATTGGGGACTTTCAGTGGTAGCCACCAGGGCCAGGTCGATTACCGGGTAGCGACGATGTTGCCGCGCCAGACGAGCCAGGTAGCGGTTATGGGCCCAGCTGCCGGCCACCCATGACCGCCGGGTACGAAAAAGAGCCGCAACAAGCGATGCCAAAGGGTACACCACCGCTGCCAAGAAGAGCATAGCCAGAAACAGCCCGGCGAGCCAGCCCAGCAGCGGGTGGACCGGCCCCACCAGCGTTACCAGGTAGGTACCGGCGCTGAGCATGAAGATACCCAGCATACTGAAGAAACTGAAACTGATAATAATCACGAGGCGTTTCATAGAAATAATACAGGCTGAAATGAAATTACGGCAGGAAAGATTTGAGATGCTATTTAATTGACATTTATAACCTGGTCTGGCTCCCGGTCAGCGATAATGGCCTCACCATTAGTGTGGGCGAAATTGTGGAAGTCGGTGACTACCTGGTCCACCTGGGCACTGGTATCACAGGCCATGAAGAGCCGGCGCCATTGGGCCGCTCCCGGAAAGCCCTTCAAGTACCAGTTCAAATGCTTCTTGGACAGGTTGACCGTCATGCGTTCCGAATAGTACCGCCGCAACAGTTCAAAGTGTTCCCGGCAGGTGTCGGCTATAAGCACCGGATTAACTTGGATGGCGGTGCCACCGGAAAGCAATTCTCCGATCTGCCTGAAAATCCAGGGGCTGCCCAGAACGCCGCGCGCCACCATCACCGCGTCGCAGCCGGTCTCGTCAAACATTCGCAGGGCGTCGTCGGCGGTGTGAATGTCGCCGTTGCCGATTACCGGAATACCAACTTGCTCCTTGACCGCTTTGATCAGGCTCCAGTCGGCCCGGCCGGTGAAACCCTGGCTCGTGGTCCGTGGGTGCAGGGTCAGGGCCTTGGCGCCGCACTCCTCGATAATCGCGGCTGCCTCGATGGCCACCAGGCTGCCCGAGTCCCAACCGGAACGCATCTTGACGGTTACCGGCACCTGCCCCGCCGCCGCCACCGTGGCCGTCACCACATCCCGCATAAGCGCCAGGTCCCGCAACATGGCCGAGCCGGCTCCTTTCTTTACAATTTTCGGCACCGGACAGCCGAAGTTCAAATCTATCAGGTCCGGCTGGTGCTTTTTAGCCAGGTAGGCCACCGAGGCAGCGATGACCTCCGGAGTATCTCCGAATACCTGGATGCCTATAGGCCTTTCATTGGGCGTGAATCGCACCATGCGCAACGTTTTGGCTCCCCCCCGGATTATGCCGTTGGCGCTCACGAATTCGGTATAGACCACACCAACCCCAAAACGCCGGCACAGCACCCTGAAAGGGTGATCGGTGACCCCCGCCATTGGGGCCAGGAATACCGGGTGGTCGATCTGGAGCGATCCTATTTGCAACGAAGGTGGCGGCATGGTAACCGAATTTACAATTTTTCCGAGGGACGAGTCAGACAGCTGATCAGTGATATCGGGGTCAGCGATCAGGATTGGCCGGCGGCAGTTTCGCAAAGAACCGTTTGATTGCCGCCAGCAACTGCTTGTTGGTCTGGTATTCCGCCACGGTCACATTATGGTCCCCTGCGATCATGGCTGACAAACGCCGGCCCGGCGCAGGCTGGTATAGGGCCAGTACCGGTTTGCCATGATGCCCGGCGTAGGCAATTTCCACACCGACTCCCGACGATGGCACAGTCACTTCAGCGACCACCACCTGCGATGAATCTATCAAAGCGATATCCCCTTGATAGACTTGCTCCGGCGTCAATTCCCTGTTCCCCATTTTGGTCATTTTCTGGTCTGCAACGAATTCGCTCACAACCCGTCCGTATCGCCTCAGATCCTGGATAATAAAGGGGTATATTTCGGCCCGTTGCCGTCCACTGCTGATGCTGGCCGCAAAGTATATGTTCATAGCTAAATGAACTTAAGTGCTGTGCGTCCTGCCCACAATGCGGCACAGTGCATAAGCAATAGCACATCCCTCAATGGCGACTAGTAACAAATTCAGGTGATTCAAACAACAGGTGATATCTTCATCCTGGTCTGCTAGGCGCACGGCAGCGTAAATGGTGAATAGATACTGTTTTTTACAAACGTTGCCTTCAACGAACGCTCCAGCAGTATTGAGCGTATTCTATACACCTTTATATTGTGCTGAATATAAAATGATATCGATAAATTATTGTATAAGAGCGGTGACAGCGTATGTTAGAGCGGTATAATAATTTGTTGATCAGGTTTGTATCCGGTTAAATACTATAGCAGTAATACTATCACAGATATCGGGCTAACAAATGAAATATAAAATGAAATGATATATCACAATATAGTTGGCAGAGCTGTTGGTGCAATATTGGTAGGCTAAACGCGAGCGATCCGGTGTATCCCTCGAATGGCACACTATCAACATATGTGAATTACTATTGATGATACTAATCACAGACCACAGCACACATAATACTAACCTATTAGATATCAATAATGTGTGTAATATGAGTGACTAAAAAGAAAGTGATTAAATAATATAATAGTGTACTCTATTTAATGTGATTAATGGCAGTATTATAAAGAAACTACATTGGCAAAAATAAAACGCAGATATATACAAACAAAGAAGTGGAATAATACTGGAATCACAATAGTCACACCATTGTAAATAACATGCGACAATCATAATATAGTAATGACAGTCGGATGGAATAGGAATGTAACAGGCGTTTATTGCCGCATAGCGCTATCGTTGATAAAAGCGTAGATATAGCTATAATGGTAAAGGACGAAATAACAGATAGAAGGCGCAATTTACGATATAATACCGGGGAGGGCTTTGAAGGAATCAATAATGCAGCTGATAGAGGAGGAAAGCGAAAAGCCCCTGGCATAATAGCCAGGGGCTTTAAAGTCGCAGCTTCAGTGGCGGCTGTCTAAAAGCCGGGCACCTTTGCGGCCTTGCGATAAAGCAGCCAGACCACGCCCCAGCCGACGATGATGGCCAGGAACAACCAGTAGCGGCTGCCGGCGCCGACGGTGGTAGTGTGGAAATTGATCATGGTCCACACCAACGGCACAGACATATAGGTGTTATGCTTGGAGCGCATGCCGGCCATAGCTGCCAGAGCGGCATCGGGAGCTTCACCGCTTTTAATGGCGGGGATAATCTTCTGCTGGGCAGGCCAGATACGGAACCAAACATTGAAGGCCATGAAGGTGCCAAACATGGCGCCGGTATGAATTACATAACCCCGGTATCCGAAGTGAGCCCACCTCTCGAAGAGGAACAGCACCAGCGAGATGAGAACCAGACTGATACCTGTGGCTAGCAAATCGTTCTTTTTTAGCACCGTGTTATAGAGTACATCGTAGATGAAGACGCCCAGGAACACAACGGCCAGCATGACAAAGGCCGACAGTCCCCAGCCGACATCAGGACTATCGAACAGCGCTCCGCCGTGGTAGAAGACCAGCAGCAGCAGCAATACACCAGTAATCCATGTCCAGGCTGCGCCCCAGCGGAACCAGTACAAGGTTCGAGGATACAGCTCCGGGGTGATCTTTTGTTTGGTGTCGCCATCCAAGGTGGCGACGAAGGGTAGGTTAACCCAGTTGAACCAGTAAAGCAGGCCAATCCAGAGGATACCCGCTACCACGTGTATCCAGCGGAACAGTGCATCAAGCAGTGGCATCACTTCCATCGTTGCTTCTCCTCAATTTGTTAGGGATTGTAACGAACAAATTTATGCTGATATTGCCCTCTGCGGCTAACAATTGTCACGGTGCACCCAGGACCTTGGTATGCGATGGCTGAGCACGCTCCCGGACTCAATCTCAGGCTGGGCGTAGATCGTTTATCAGAGACTTGCGCGAGTCTGAACTTAACACAGTTGTATATTTATAGGTCCCCTGGTCAATACCTATTTTAGCCTCGATCGCGGAATTCTCGAGACTCTCCTGGACCGATTTCGTCAGGGTAAATCGGATATAATGCACCGAGCTGATTTTGTCTTCTTCGGCGCGGCCCTCTTCAAAAGTGGCGTAAATTTTTGTATCGCCGACCTGTAGCCAGAGGCTTTCACCATCTGTTAGGCCCAGGAATTTGTGGAGTTTTTCCTTAACCTGGTCGGATTCCGTGATTTCAATGAATAGGGTAGCACTGAGCTCCCCCTGGTCCGGGATCAGGTCATTATAGACGTCAATCTCAGCCTGGATTTGGCTGTCGTGCACCAGCCGCTCGGCCCGCATCATCTCCTGTATCTGGAAAATGATAGTAGTGCGATCTTCAAAAGTCAACGAGATCTCAGAGCCCAATTGTATGCGTCGGATTTTCTTGTGGTCCATTACTTCCTGACGGGACTCCGGACGAATCTTTTCGTACTCGGTGATATCCAGTAGGTCCGCTAGTTTGATTTTTTCCATTTTACCGCCTGTGCCAGATCAATCGCCTAGTCCGTAGGCGTAATGGATCAACTGTATGGGGTGGGCTGCTGAGATATCGCCCCCGCTGGCCTGGTGCAGTTGCAGCCCGGCCAGGGTACAATCCGAGCAGTTGTGGTCCGCCGGCCGTTGGTTAAGCTGCCGGACCAGCTTATCGGCTATTTTAATGGAGGCCTGGAAGAATTCCGCTTTCATGCCCCAGCCACCGTCCATTCCGGAGCACTTGTCTACCAAACGCACCTTGGCGCCCGGAACCAATCGCAGCAGGTCACGGCTGTGATAGCCGCCTTTCTGCGCCTTGAGATGGCAGGGTAAATGATAGTTGATATCACCCAGCTCGTTCACGAAATCGGTGCGCAGATGCCCCTCTTTATGCAGTTGCATCAGGTATCTGGAAATGTCCACTGTGTTTGCCGATACCCGGGCCACAAGTTCGGCCACGCGGGAATCCCCGTTATTAAGGTAGGTATAGTCCTGCCTAATGGCCAGTGAGCAGGTGGGCGGCCCGGTGACCACTACCTGGTAGCCGCGGTCGATCCAGCGGGCCAGCTCCTCCAGGTTGGGCATAGCCTGGCGGCGGAAGGCTTCGAAATCTCCATGAGACAGATGCGGCGCCCCGCAGCATTGCTGGGGTGGATACTGCACCTCCACCCGGTTGTATTCCAGCACCTCTACCGCCATCCGCCCGATGCTAGGGTCGTTGGCGTTGGTATAGCAGGTGGCGAAGATCACCACCCGGCCCACGGGATTAGCGGGTACCTTGGTCTTGCGACGGTGCCGCTGAAACCACTTGGCGAAGGTCTGCCGATGAAAATCAGGTAATACCCGGTGGCGGCTGATCCCGACAAGTTTTTCCATGAGCCAGCGCAGAGGGGCCAACCGGTTGCCCCAGTTGGAGAAGGGAGCCATCAGTGATCCCAGCCGGCCCGATAGATCCGTGCGGCTCAGGATGATATCACTGAGCCGCCGGCCTCT
>JADFMC010000096.1 GCA_022564085.1 Fidelibacterota bacterium
GAAGCTGCTGGACAGCGACTACTACCAGGTGCTCAGGACCAAGATGGGCTGGTCGGGGGCGGCGAAGGGAGTGCGGACGTAAGGGGGGTGGCAGTAACAATTGGCCCCGCCGTTGCGCGGTATAATCGGTTAGTTAAAGATGGGAAGGTTCCTGTTCCGGCTGATGAAGTGTCTTCAGTTCCCTTTTCTGGGGACAGTACATCTACTAATAATACCACCGCTCATGCTCGATCTTAATGCAGCGATCCATCACCACCAGCAGGCCCGTAAGCACTCACTCCCCGGCCCCCTCTCTCTAGAGAGAGGGGGAAACACGCAGTGTGGGGGTGAGTGAATAGTAGTTGCCTGGAGTAGGGTTGTGAGAAATGGTGGTGGTTCCAGAGCAGTTACTTGAACGCCTCCACCGTCAGGCCGGCGTCTTTAATGATACCGCCCATTCTTTAGGTCTTTGCAGTTTCTTATTCGCCAGTTAGTTTTTCGACGGTCGCCAGGTAGGTTGCGATGGCGTCCTTGATGTTTTCCAGGGCCTCTTCCTCGGTGCTGCCCTGGGACCAGCAACCGGGCAGGCCGGGACACGATACCGCATAGCCTTCGCCGGTTTGCTCAAGTTTAACTTTGTATTTCCGGCTCTCCCTGGCTGTAATCATCCAGCTGGAATATAAGTCCTTATTCAACGGTAGAAGCCGCCGTATATTTTTGCGGCTGGAGGAGTTTCAGCTAGTGCCGGTTTCTGAAGAACTTACAGTTTCAATTGACTCAGCGTACTCTTGATGGCCGTCGCCGATTTTTGCAGGGCGGCCTGCTCCTCCGGGGTGACGTCGATCTCCATGATCTGCTCCAGGCCGCCTCGGCCCAGGATGCAGGGGACGCCCATGTAGATCCCCTCCAGGCCGAACTCGCCATTGAGCAGGGCCGAGCAGGGCAGCAGGCGCCGCTGATTGTAGACGATGGCCTCCACCATCTCCGCCGCCGCCGCCGAGGGAGCGTAATAGGCCGAGCCGGTTTTTAAGTAGTTTACGATCTCGATGCCCCCTTTGCGGGTGCGGTCCACCAGGGCCTCGACCCGCTCGGCGCTCAACAGGTCATCAAGTGGGATCCCGCTCACCGTGGTATAGCGCACCAACGGAACCATGGAGTCGCCGTGGCCCCCCAGCACCATGGCCTGGATGTCCCGCACCGACACCTCCAACTCCATAGCGATGAACGAGCGGAAACGGGCCGTGTCCAGGATGCCGGCCATGCCGATTACCTTGGTGGAGGGCAAGCCGCTCCTGGCCAGCGCCACGCTGCACATGATATCCAACGGATTGGAGACCACGATCAGGAGGACATCCGGGGAATGGGCCAGCAGCTGTTCGGTGACACCCCCGACAATGGCACTGTTTTTCTGCAGCAGGTCATCGCGGGACATGCCCGGCTTGCGCGCCAGTCCGGCGGTGATCACGGCGATCTGCGACCCAGCGGTGGCCGTATAATCGTTAGCGCCGGTGACCTTGGTGTCGAATCCCAGCACCGGGGCCGACTCGTACATGTCCAGCGCTTTGCCCTGGGGCAAACCCTCCACGATGTCGATCAGTACCACTTCATCGGCCAATTCGCGTTCGGCCAGGCGCTGGGCGGTGGTTGCGCCTACATTTCCGGCCCCTACCACGGTGATTTTCATTTTCGTGCTCCTGTGATTAGCTGTAAAAAACCCCCCAGGCCGGATTGACTAAAAAGTGGTGTGGCCTGCGGGGTGGCATTACAAGTATTAGTTGGGTTATGCCTGCGGGTAGACCGATACCTGCTTCTTTGCTCGTCCTTTCCGCTCGAATTTAACCTGGCCGTCGATTTTTGCAAAGAGGGTATCGTCGCCGCCGATGCCCACGTTCCGGCCGGGATGGATCCTGGTGCCCCGTTGGCGTACGATGATCGACCCGGCGCTTACCACCTCGCCGCTGAAACGCTTGACACCCAGCCGGCGACCCCGGCTGTCTCGTCCGTTTTTGGAGCTGCCTACCCCTTTTTTGTGTGCCATGGCTGGGTTCCCTCCCTATCCCTATTTACCGCTACTTTTTTTCCCGCCGGTTCCCGAAGCACTTTTACTTTTTGGGGCCGCAGTCTTCTTAGTGGTAGCGCTGGTTTTCTTAGCCCCGGCAGTCGCCTTTTTGGGTGCGGCTTTCTTGGCGGCGGCCTTCCGTGGGGCCTTAGATTTATCGGCCGCCTTTTTGGGGCCGGCTTTCTTGGCAGCCGTCTTAGCCTTGGCTGGCGCGGCCGCCTTTATGGTGGCCTCGCCCTTGGCCGCTGTGGCTTTTTCGGTGGCTTTAGCCTCGGCCGGCGGCTTGGACTTGGTGGTGTGGATGGCGTTGATTCGCAGGATGGTAAAATCCTGGCGGTGGCCGGCCTTCTTGCGGTAGCCTTTGCGGCGTTTGAATTTGAAAACGATCACTTTGCGTTCCCGGCCGTGGGACAGGATGGTGGCATCGATGGAGGCCCCCGATACCAACGGTTGGCCGATGTGCGTGGCGCCGTTGTCGCTCAGCAGCAACACCCGCTCCATGGTTATGGTGGCGCCGGGCTCGCCTGCCAAAAGAGGGAATTTCACCTCTTGCCCCTGCTCCACCCGCACCTGCCGGCCGGCGTAATCGATAATCGCGTACATCAACTGGTGATCTTCATTTTATTTCGCCAAAACTGATCCAATGATTGCCGTCTGGAGCGCGCAAGCTTACCGGCGCGAGTCACTGACAGTCAAGCTCTAGATTGACCGAGCCTACACCGAATCGGTGACGTCGGCTTTGCGCCGCTTGGAATACACCCGGAACTCGTCCGGATTGAGCTGTTCGTCGGCGGTGAGCTCCAGCCAAACCCAGTGCTGCCACATGAAGTTCTTTACCACCTTGCTACGGGTTTGCGTTATATGGGTTGCCAAATCGGGGTGCACGGTTATCACCAGCCGGCGGTCCCGATGGGCGGTGTGGAAACGCCGCAGCCAGCTGTCGATCTTGGTGATCATGGTATCCTTGGAGGGGATGCGGCCCAGCCCTTTGCACGTGGGGCACTCTTCGCTCACCGAGTGCAACAGCGACAGGCGCACCCGCTCACGGGTCATTTCCAGCAGACCGAATTCGGAGATGGGCGACACGGCGACCTTGGCCCGGTCGTTTTTGAGCTCCTTGACCAAATCATTGTAGACTTTCTTGCGGTTAGCCGACTCGTGCATATCGATGAAGTCGATGATAATCAGCCCCCCGATGTCCCTCAGGCGCAGTTGGCGGGCCACCTCCCGGGCGGCCTCCATATTGATCTTGAGGGAATTCTGCTCGTGGTCCCTTTTACCGATGAAGCGCCCGCTGTTCACGTCCACGACCATCATGGCCTCGGTCTGCTCCATGATCAGGTGGCCGCCGCTCTTGAGCCACACCTTGCGCTGCAATGACTTGTCGATCTGATCCTCGATGTCATGCTTGGCGAACAGCGGCTGCTTGTCCCGGTAGTTTTCCACCAGGTTCACCAGGGAAGGCGACACGTCTTTTAAGTAGCTCGACAGGCGCTTGTAGATCTCCTTGGAATCGATGATCACCTTGTCCACGTCGGGGGTGAGCAGGTCCCGGATGACGCTGTCAGTGGTGGTCAGGTCGCGGTATAGAGGCGCGGGTCCCGCAGTAGACTGTGACAGGCGGTCCAGTTCCCGCCACGATTCCCAGAGCCTGTTGAAATCCTTGGTGAGCACCCGCTGGTCCTTCGATTCGGCCACGGTGCGCACGATGATGCCGAATCCGCCCGGCTTGAACGATTCCACCACTTTCCGCAGCCGGCGCACCTCGTACTTATCGGTGATCTTTCGGGAAATGCCGATAAAATCGGCATTCTGTACCAGCACCAGCAGGCGCCCGGGGATGGCGATGTCGGTGGTCACCCGGGGTCCCTTGCCGGCGAACGGCTCCTTGATCACCTGCACCAGGATTTCCTGCCCGGACTTCAGATCGGGAGTTTTGGTCGGTGGGCCGTTGCGCCGCTTACCGGACCGGGCCGGGCGGGGCGTCTTATTCTTGATTCCCTCCTCATCGGAGAGGGTTACGTAGTCGAGATTTTCCGGGTTGCCTATTTCGGCAAAGGGCAGAAAGGCGTTTACCGGGTAGCCGATATCAACAAAGGCCGCCTGCATGCCGGGAATGACGTTCTCCACCACCCCTTTAAATATGGAACCCACCAACCGCTGATGATCGGGACGCTCAACGTAAAGTTCCACCAGCCGCCCGTTCTCAACGATGGCCAGCCGAGTATTACCGGCCGTCTCATTGATATACATTTCTTTGACCACATCACCTGCCATAATGCCTTTACCCTCCATAACCATACATAGATGGTGGGCTGTTTGACTTCTTCCAGGGGAAGGGCTATGTCGTTCTCAGGGGATGCAGAATAATGGACGTTAGCGGGTGTAAAGATGCCAGTTTCGTCCAGGATGAAGAATTCTTTCCGCTCCAAATCTTGCTTCTGCTAGCCCCTCAGCAATTCACTAAGGGTTGCTGTTCCTTCCCGTTATCTCTGGATTTATTTATGCCGGGCACTGGCCCCACGAAAAAAAAGCGAATAAAACTGTTAAAAAACATATAATCCAGAGCCGGAAGGTACGGAAACTCTATATGACTATTCAAGCGGAGATCTGAAAATCTCCACGCAGCCCCAGCTCCTCATCGATCTCCTTCAGGGCATCGATGACAAACTGTATATGGGCGTCCCGGTCCGCCCCCAGCTCCGCGATCCCCTGCTCGATGTCGTCCCGGTTCACCTTGGCTGCAAAACTGCGCTGCTTGAGCTTTTTCTTAACCGATTTGGGCTTGACCTCACGAATCGATTTGGACGGCCGCACGAAGGTCACGGCAAATATGAAACCGGTTAGCTCATCGAAAGCGAACAGCGCTTTGGCCGCCAGCGATTCCCGCGGGACGCCGCTGTATTGGGCGTGCCCCAGAATAGCGGTTATCACCTCCTCGGGGTAGCCCCGTTCCTTAAGGATCTTGGCCCCTACGAAGGGATGCTGGTCCTCGGTGGGGTACTTCTCATAGTCGAAGTCGTGCAGCATGCCGATGATCCCGAACAGTTCCTCGTCCTCTCCCGCCTGCCGGGCGTAGGCCCGCATGACCTGTTCCACCGCCCGGCCGTGTTTGCGCAGGGCATCGCTTTTAGTGTATTCGGTGAGCAGTTCCCAGGCCTGTGCGCGCGTGGGCAGGTTCATGGTGTCCCTCGTGGTTGTTGCTTGGAGGTGGAATTTAGGACCGGCGTCGGCTTTTTGCCATTTGCGTTCGAAGGCCGCCGATAATGCCGCGTTAGATTGAACATTAACGTGGCCCCTGCTGCCGAAGCAAGGGGCAAGATCCAAATTGAATTGATGATTTCCTCAGGGTAGGGGGCGAGCAAGAATATGCCGACAAGGCTGCCGATGCCGGCAGCCAATACCGAACCAGAGGTTGAATCGGTGCGGCCTACGACAGATACGCCACTAGTAGCCCCGAAAGGAATCCCCAAGCCTAACCCCAGCAGTTGTCCTATCAATGATCCGCCGGCCTTAATCGGGCCACCTCTTCCACCGGCAATTGCCATGGGAAGCATTACTCCGATATACCCGGCCATACCTCCGACCGTCCCCCCTGCCAGCTGCAGGGCCACGGTCTTCGGTTCGAGCGGCGGCCGGACCCAGGCGGAATCCAGGTGTGCGGCGGACTGGGCGAAGCCGGTCATCAGAGCCAAGGAGAGAAAGATTGTCAAAACAATGACCTTTTGCACTTTCATGGGCGTCTCCCGGTATCTGGAGTAGTTATGTTTTGCCTCCATCGATATAGAGAAATGGCATGCCGCTGTTTAGCCCCGGATCATTGTCAGCAACATTTTAAAACTCTCCAGGGCCTTCAGGGCGTGGGGTTGGCCGGCGGGCATGATGATCATCTCTCCGGCCTGGAGCTGATGAGCATGCCCAGCGATAATGACTTCCGCCCGGCCTTCAAGCACCTGCACCAGGGCATCGAAGGGAACCGTGTGCTCACTTAGCTCCTGGCCCTGATCGAAAGCGAAAAAGGTGACGCTGCCCTGCTCCTGCTTTAGCAGCACCCGGCTGATGATAGAGCCTTCCTGGTAGTCGGCCAGGGTGGCCGGCTTAATCACTTGGGCGCTCAGGTTTTCCATGGTTGGTTCTCTCTCAATTGTTTACGACGACTCAGTCACCGGTCACCACCGTATCCACCGGGTTCCACCCAGAGAGCCTGTCCGGAGCGCCGTCATAAGGCCTGCCCTCCAGTGCCACATCAGCGGCCCCCAGTCCCATCGTTGCAGGCGGTGCTTCAGGCGCAGGTCGCCGGGATCGGTCGGCGGTTGCGGAAAGGTCACCGGCGATGGAATGATATGGGGTGCGCCATAGGTCGTGGCGGCCCTGGCCGAATTTAACGGCTGATGCGTAAGTCTGGCAGGTTCCTTGGCTGTTAGACACCATCAGCGGGCAGGATTACTCAGCTCTCTTGGAGGTCCAAGGCCTCAACCACTTCCTCGCGGGTCATATTGGGACGAATTTCCGACCGATACAGAATCTCTATCACTATGCTGTCGATGGGCAGGTAGCTGGTGACGTCTGTCCAGCCTTGGTAGAATATGCTGTCCGGATATCGGTTTGAGTCTTTCATCAGCCCCAGGCTCTGGGTCAGTTCTTCGCGGATCAGGTGGGAGCGCTCCTGTTGGGTCACATGATCGGTGGATATGAGAATTTTGGCGTGGTAAATACTTCCGTCAATACTCCAATTGACCCAAAAGAAGCCATAGTTCGTGGAGACATAGTTGGGCTCAATAAGGATAAAGTCGGATTCCGGCAGGAAATGAATTTCGATGTTTGGATTCTGGCTAACCACGGCCAGCTCGATCCCATTTAAAATGTCGTTAAGTTCATCTACAACTTGATCCACTGTCTGGCTGTCTACTTCTGTTGGAGTGCCTTGAACCATTATATTGATATTATCGGTCCACTTCTTGATGCTTGCCATGGAAGTACCGTATTCGGTTCCTAAGGCAATTTCTAAAAAATAGTCGATCTCCTCTTGGGTATATGATCCCCTGTCGGGCTCGACTATCCGACAGCCCCAGAACAGCAGGAACACAAATCCAAGAGAGATTCTAGTAGGAAGGAGCGTATGCGAGGATAAGTGCCTGATTTGAATTCGCTTCATGAGCTATTGATCTACTGATTTCCTTCCTCCGCCCCATTGCTGCCGGCGGTGCTTAAGACGCGGGTCGCCGGGATCGGTCAGCGGTTGCCGAAAGGTCACTGGCGACGGAATGGTATGGGTAATGCTGTCCGGCATGTTCCGCTGTAAATTTACAGGTGTCCGGCCAAAACCGGGGCACCATATTTCACTCCACCAATCGTTAGACGGCCTATGCCGTTGAAAGATAGGGGCTATTCAGTATGCAGGGAAAAACCTGTCTGGTAACCGGCGCCAACACCGGCATCGGTAAGGAAACCGCCCGGGAGCTGGCCGCCCGGGGCGCTCAGGTGCTCATGGTCTGCCGCAACCGGGAAAAGGGGGAGGCGGCCCTTGGGGATATCGTGGAAACCACCGGTAACGAAAACGTTGTGCTGCTACTGGCGGACTTAGCTTCCCTGGAGCAAGTGCGGAGCCTGGGTGCACAAGTCAATCGCGATTACCCCCGCCTGGACGTGCTCATAAATAATGCCGGGCTGCAGCTCTGGGACCGGCACGTAA
>JADFMC010000097.1 GCA_022564085.1 Fidelibacterota bacterium
ATTTTTTCAGCCCTGGTCACCGTTGGTGATTGCGAATAATCGGCATAGTAGTTACTGACGCTGCCCCTATACTCACCCCGCAGATTTATATCAAACCCTGCCAGCCGGAAGTCCAATTGGGCAGAGGCGGAGTGCCGGGGGACAAAGGCAGCGGATCGCGTAATATCTTCCAGGCGGGTCTCGCCGGTTAGCCAATCATCGTAAACCACCTCCTGGTTGGTCTGCTGCGCATCCATTAAAGAATAGCTCACACTGACCTGAAAACTCGGCAACCGGGCTTCGAATTCGGTTTCCAAACCGTTGACGGAGTACCGGTTGATATTCGTCGGCCGCCAGAGACCGCCCGGCCCGGTGGGCGCCCAGGCGATCATGTTATCCACAGCCCTCCTGAAGAGGACCAGATCGACGGTTATGCTCCGTGAAAACCGGCGTTCCAGGCCGAACTCATAGGCCACACCGGTCTCACTTTTGAGATCGCGGTTACCGGCATAGGGCCAGAACAGGTCGTTGAAAGCGGGCGCCAAGCAACACATCGTACCGGCGCAGTCTCCGGCTCGGCCGCTACTTGGGCACCAGGGCCGGACCGGGTTGGCGCAGCACGGGCCAACCCTTTTCGGCGAGCGCCAGGCCACCGAAAAGCACGGTTGAATAAACCGCGTTGCCTAATAGGGTGTTTTGAAAAAATGGTATAGCGGCCGTGTAGCAGGCCCCAAGCCCCGCTAAGGTCTTCGGATAACTTGAGAGCAGGACCCAGACTCCAAAATTGGTAAGGATGAAAAACAGGGTCGAGCCGGCCAACACAGCGCCGGCAAGCGGTAAAATCCCTGGCCGGGGTCGCAGCCAACTACCGACGCCCACTACCAGGGCGAAACTGCCATAAACCACGGGCATGGTTATGTGAAAACCTATTATGAGATCACCGATAAACAGGGCTGCCAGCGGTACCGCCAGCGCTATTCGCCGGTCTGAGAATTGGGCGCCACTAAAAAGAGCCATGGCTGCAATGGGCGTGAAGTTAGGGGGATGGGGTACCAGCCGTAGCGCCGCGGTGGCTAAGACGATCCCTATCAACACCAGGTAACGAACATTGAACATGAGCACACTCCTTTAGGTTAATGCACGATAAAATCTTCAGCAGATCAGGTCAATATAGACTTGTTGGGCACCAGATCACAAAAGCCGAAGTGAGTTCCCCTTACCACCACCTCGCCCCTAGAAAACTGTACTGGCTCTTTGAACAGTGGTCCGTCGTAGACAAACGAGTGGAACTCCCCGTGTTCCCCGCAAGGATCGACATGGGCTGGAAGCCGCTCCAAAAAGTCACTGTTGATGGCCTGGCCGACAAAGGATAAGTCAAGTACCCGGATATCCACGCAGACCACCACGGCCTTAAAGCCCAGTTCGATGAAGGCTCGGACCAGCTCCCCGGTATCCCGCTTCCATATAGGAAACAGCCCCTTCATCCCTAACCTGGAGAGGTTGCGCTCGCGATAGTTCCGTAGGTCCTCCAAAAAGATGTCGCCAAAAGCAACGGCCTGCACACCGTGCCCAAGATAGTGCCTGAGTGCCACCTCGATTTTGGCCTCATATTCCCGGTTCGTGGTTCCTTTGGATATAGTCACCTGATACAGTTTCAGGTTGAGCGCCGCCGCTTGGCGCTCCAGCAGGGTTCGACGAACGCCATGCATGCTAATGCGGTCATAGCCTTGAGTGACGGTGGTCAAAAGAGCGACGACTTCGTATGTCCGGGCCTTCTGGAGCGTGAGGAGCGCCATGGCGCTGTCCTTGCCGCCGCTCCAGCTCAGGAGCACCTTTTCCCGTGGGTCGTCCTGTCCCAAGTCCGATCTGCCCTCTAATCTAATACGAAGCCGAAGGAGCCGGGCCCAATGCCCACCGTCACGGTCTTCACCTTGGTCCCATCCGGCTGATAGACCACCACTTCGCCCGGGCTGGAAAAGTCGACGTAGGAGGCTATGAAGATATTTGTTCCATCGGAGGCGGCGGCATAAATAGTGGACAAACTAGCCGCAATGAAACCCGGCTCCTCCAAGCTGAGATCAGCCGCAACCGGGACCACGCCGCCCGTAACCGCCGCATAGAGGGTGTTGCCGGTGAGGAATATGTCCGAACCTGCGCCCGGCCCCCACTCGCGGCTAGTCACCGTACCCGTGGCCAAGTCCACCGTGGCAATGCCCCGGTAAGCGGTGAAACTTTCATCGTACCACTGCCGGGAGACCCACAGCTGCCCATCACGTACCAGAAGTTGCTGCGGACCGCTGCCCACTGCGAAAGAATCCACCACCGCACGGGTACCAGGATCAATTTCCACCACTTGGTGACCTAGACTATAATCGGGCTCCAACGGCAGGGCCACGTATAGGTGATTGTCATAGGCCAGGATGTCCTCCGGTAAAGCAGCCAGATGAATGGTATCGGTTACGGCCAGGGTCGCGAGATCAATGACCAGTACGCCCGGGATGCCCCAGGCCGTGACGTACCCGCTGCCGCCCAAGACTGCCAGCTCGCGCGGGCTAGCTCCGGGCAGGTCCACGCTGCCCACAAAGATCACAGCCTCTCCGGACAGATCCAGCACCTCGATGGTTCCACTGCCGTTCATCACGATGTAAAGCCGGTCGCCTGCCACCGTGAGGGACTGGCCGGTATCACCCAGGGGCTGCTCGGTGAGTCGTTGGTATACTTTCGATGTAGTAGAGTCCAGATCGCCTGACAGGCGCCACAGGGAGGCATTGCCGGCCCCAAAGGCCCCTTCACAAAGAATGTAAATCCCGGCGGTGGTCTGCTCAACCGGCGGGTCATCTTCCGGTTGAAAGAGGCCGCAGCCCGTCAATCCGAGGAGTAGAACACTGGTTATGAGAATAGAAAAACGTTGGCTAGTAGAGATCACCATATGGTTATTTCCTTTCAAGTTGCAGAGTAAGATTGACGGTGCGGCCGGGCTCGGGATACCCCGGTATGGTTTCATACGTCTTATCCCCCATATTCGTGCTGCTCAGGGTAATAGCCCCGTAATATCCGCGCCAATCGGCCAGGCCCCGCATCGTCCCACGCTGTCCCTTATCGTCCTGAGGGGCCCAGCGCAGGTAGCCGTCCCAGGTCCACCGGGCCGGGCTGGTCGTATCCTGGGGATAATCGTAATAGGTCACATAGCTCGACCGCCCGCTGCCCATGAGGGCCAGGGTCCAGCCCCTACTGACACGGGTTTTCAATTGAAGCCGCCCGGCATGGGGCGAGGTGAAGCGCAATGGCTTCCCTCTGTTGAAACCGGGGGTCAAATTCTCAGTGAAAACAACATCCCAACCGGCTGACAGTACGATTCGGCCATGGGGCATGCTCCAGGCCATCGTGACCGTCAAGGTGGTGGCTTGGGCGGCGTTAATGTTCCGGGGTTGCCACAGACCCTTTTCCCCTGGCGACCATTCGATGAGGTCCCGGTAGCGGGTGTGATACCCCTGGGCATCCAGCCTGAGAGATGGTCCCAGTTTCCAACGGGTCTTAATGCCCCCCATAGTACTCCATTCCGGACGTAGGTGCGGGTTACCACCTGGGGTCCAGTAGAGGTCGTTGAAGCCTGGCTGGCGCAGGTTGCGGCTCCCCACAAGGGTGAGCTGTTCCAAGAGGGATTGGCTCCGGGGCTGCCATTGGACAGCTGCCTCCCCGGTAACCCACAAGCTGTGACCCGCCACCCATGATCCTCTCACCACTGGCAAAATGGCTATGTTAGGCGCCACCTGGTAAACCAGCTGCTGGACCAAGTCCCACAGGGTACGAACCCGGTCACCGGCGTCCGTGCTGGTAAGCCACTCGTGGCGTCCCTCCAGTCGTGACAGGCTGGAAAAACGGGATGTCCAGCTGCGGCCATATTCATAGGTGGAGCTGCCAAAAATGATCCGGTGATCGCCGTAGATGGCGTGATCAGGATCTCGATAATGTTGCTGCTGCCCCTGCGCATAGAGCCGCCAAAGGTGACTGGCCTGGCCCGTGGACCAACTGGAAGTAGCTGAGACCAGGGCCCAAATATCATCTCGGGATGCGCTCAGATTGGGATCCCAGGCCGCACCGGGAATGCCGCGCTCGCTCTGAGTCAGCCACAGGCTCAGGCTCTGGGAGCGATGCCCCCGGCTCCAAATCCCCTTGGCCTGAAGATATTTCTGGTGGAATCGGTTATTCTTCCGGAGAGCTTCCCGGCCCCGGACCATGTAAGAAAAATCGCCGCCATAACTAACCTGTCCAAGGGTGAGTCCCGCCGATTCACCCGGCCAACCCAGACTGCCTTGCACCCGATGATGCCCGTAGCTGCCTGTTGTCAGCAACGCGCCTGTGCGAGGGCTCTTGGGGACGAGGTTCACCACCCCGCTAAGAGCGGCGCCGCCATAGAGGGTCGAGCCGCCATGGGGCAGATACTCCATTCGCCCTACGAGGCCCATAGGCAGGATGGTCAGGTCCAACCCGCCGGACTGCGGGAAATTAAGGGGAATGCCTTCCATGAGCACCATCGTATGGGCAGAGGCCCCCCCACCGACAGACAGGCTCTGCAGGCTCCCGGGACCGCCGTAGGACTTGAGAAACGATCCCGCCAGGCGCCCCGTGGCCCAGACCACTTCCTCGGCGGTCTGCCAGCGGTCAAAATCGAGACGGATGGGCTGCAGGATCTGAGCGATGCCCCGGCGGATGGCGGTTACCGTGATGCCCGGCAGGGGATAAATGTCCCTGATGGGATTCTGGCGTAGGGTATCCTCGGCGGCACCACCCGGGAGGGAGAGGGCCAAGGAGTCTGGTGGCATAGCGGGACGGACCGAGGGGCCTGCGGGTGGCGTTGCGGCCTCCCAGTGTACGGGACCGCCGGAGCCGAGGCCGCCTAAGGCCCATAGCAACTTACAGGACAAGCCCAGCCAAACAGGCCAGAGCAAGTTCGGATGGCGGCTAAGTGGAAACAAAAAACCCCGGGAACAATCTCGGGGCCAAGACAAGCAATGTGCAGCTCACCTTAACCTCATGCGCGAAGGTTCAGGATAGATAACAGGTGTCTGGCTCGTACCGATCTCCACATAATGCAGGATCGACACACACAGTTGCGCGGCAGCGCCTGGTTTTCACAGGACTTCCCTGTAAGGATGAGAACAAAAAACGTGGCCCGATGGCCGTTGCATGTTACAACAAAGGTGATTTAAATACAAGTAATGTTGGGTCGATCGCCGCCAGACTCACCGGGGAAGGTCCCCCTAAGTCAAGGGGCGCACGTAAATTTCGTCGGCGATCTCCTGGTCCAGGGCCAACTCCGTCTCGCCCAGGCGCACCACGAAGGCCGGTTTGCGCTGGTGGAGGTTGATCTCCACCCCCGGATTGATCCCGAAGGCTGCCAGGCGGTCAAAACGCTTATGAAAGCTGGGGGTCAGGAAGGCCACCCGGGCCTGCTTGCCCACCTCCAACCGCGAAAGGCGGGTGATGAGGGGGGCCAGCTGAGCCGTGGCGTCATGCTTGACATCGCCGGGCGGAATCGGCCGGCCGTTGGGGTCCACCGTCGGCTGCCCCAGGAACGCGGCCACTTTGTCGGTCACTTCGTCGCTCAGGATGTGCTCGAACTCGCAGGCCAGCACTTCGCTCTCGTGTTCCGACACGTCCAGGACATCCATGAGCAGCCTTTGGGCGAGGCGGTGCCGCCGGATGATATTCCGGGCCCGGTCGCGCCCCGTGGGGGTAAAATCGAGCCGGCCATCCTTGAGCACGAGCATGTCCGCTTCCTGTAGCTCCACCAGGCAAGTGGGCAGATCGTATTCCCCCACGTCATGCTGGCACTGGACGTCGAGGTCGGCAACCTCCGTCCGGCCATCCTCCTGGGCGATCCAGACGGCCTCCAGGATTTCGTCAATAAGATGGGAGTTCATGTGGGGCTTTATCCTTTTTTCGAAACAGCAGTGATTTTAACAGATTAATGGTCTTGGACTCGGTAAGAAATTCATAGTCGCAGTAGGGGCACTTGATCATGGTGCAACCCTTATTGAACGCACAACTGGTGTGACAGTTCTCGTGGCCCGGATCGAACTCGGAGTTGCATAGGGGACAGGTAATCATCAGAACTCTACCTGTAGAATTCTAAGGGTCCAGTTCACGGCACTGCCGACGAAAATGGCAAAGGGGAGCACGAACGCCGTCATACCCACGGCAATTTTCCAGCCGTGCTCCTTGATAATCATGAAGAAGTTGGCAATGCAGGGCATGAACAGGGTGATGACCACCAGGCTCACCAAGGTCTGGATGGGGTCCAGCTGCCCGGCCCGGGCCAGGACAAATAGGCCGGCGGCGCCATAGTCACGGCGGAGGAAGCCCATGATAAACGCCGCGGTGGCCTCTTTGGGCAGCCCTAACATAGTCTGAATCACGGGACCGGTGGCGATCTCAAGCCAAGCCAGAATGGCCAGGCGATCCATGACGAACAGCAGGAAGGTCCCCAGGAAAAACAGGGGGACGGCTTCCCGGAGATACCACTCGAGGCGCGCCATGGTTTTGATGAGGATGTTACTCAGCACCGGCCGACGCAGGGGGGGCAGTTCCAACAGGAAATCGGAGGTCTGGCCGGGTAGCACTTTGGCCGAGAGATAGCCGACGGTAAAGAGGATCATCAGAATGATCCCGACCCACAGGAAACTTGCACTGAGGGAAATGCCCTGGAGCATGGCCATGATGACGCCCAGCTGAGCCGAGCAGGGGACCCCCAGGGCCAACAGCAGCGTCACAATCAATCGTTCCTTGCGGCTATCCAGAATGCGGGTGGTCATGGTGGCCATGGTATCGCAGCCCAGGCCCAGCACCATGGGCAGCACCGCCTTGCCGTTGAGCCCCATGGCTTTGAATATGCGGTTCATCATTACCGAGAGCCTGGGCAGGTAGCCCGAATCCTCCAATAGGCCGAAGGCAATAAAAAAGGTGCCGACAATGGGCAGCACAATGGCGATGGAATAGGACAAGGCCATGCTCAGGAGACCGAACTCGCCCACGAACAGGTCCTGGACGATGGGCCACGGAAACACCGTCTCCACCACCGTGGTGAGACCGGGCACGATGTACTGGCCGAAGACCCCCAGCTCCAGCCAATTCACCAGTGTCTGAGCGCCAAAGACCCCCACGAAATAATACATGCCGGTAAGGATGACGAGCGCAAAGCCCAACCCCCACACCGGGTGAATAGCGGCCCGGCCAAGCCACTGGCCCAGGGAGGTGAGGCGGGTTTTACGCTGGTGTACCACCTGCCCCACCAGTTTGGCGGCCGCCCGCATTCGGGCCTGGGTGATCTCCACGTTCAGGCTTCTGGTGAACTCCCGCCGGGTGCGGTCGATAATGCTCCGGATGATCTCCCGGGTGGTCTCATCGACGGTGGACTCCAACTTGGCGGCCAGGACCCCATCACCCGTACCGCCTGAGGCCGGTACACCGCCGGCCAGCAGCATGAGAGCCAGGGAACGAGGTGACAGTTCGGTCCCGGGCAGGAGTGGAACGAGTTCCTCCACCGCCTGGGCAATGGGCGCGGGATAATCGATGGGCACCGCTTTAGGCGGATCGGCGCTGGACAGGGCCAATCGGCGCGCCTCGTCCAGCCCCACCTTCTGGGTGGCGATGGTATTCACCACCGGGACCCCCAGGGCTGCCCCCAGGGCCGCCCCATCCACGGTAATCCCCCGGTCCCGGGCCTCATCGGTCAT
>JADFMC010000098.1 GCA_022564085.1 Fidelibacterota bacterium
CGCCGAGATGCGCCACGATGTTACTAATGAGGTGTTCGCGGTCCTCGTCGGTTATTACCTTGCGGTAGAGGTCACCGGCCTGCACGAAGTCGACAGCGCCCAGCTGGTACTCATGGCGAGCGGCCATTCCGGCGACATCGATGGGGGGAGCGGCCACCTCTGGATCCGGTGTAGGGCCACCGAAGCTGTTCGGCCAGTAGTTGGGCTCTCCCCCGGCGTTGCTGTCGGAGCGCATGAAGCCATCACGCTGGTAGCTGCTCTCCTTGGTGGCCCTGGGCGCGTTGACTGGCAGCAGGTGGAAGTTGGGGCCCAGCCTGTGCCGGTGCGTGTCGTGGTAGCTGAATAGACGCCCCTGGAGCATTTTGTCCGGCGATGGCCCGATGCCCGGCACAAAGTTACCCGGCGAGAAGGCCGCCTGCTCGACGTCTGCAAAATAATTCTCCGGATTGCGGTTGAGCACCATGCGACCGAATGGCTGGAGGGGATAGTCGCTGTGCGGCCAGACCTTGGTAATGTCGAACGGGTCGAATCGATAGCTCTCGGCGTCCTCGGGTTTCATGATCTGAACGGACACCTTCCACGATGGGTAGTCGCCTCCATCAATGCTGTTGTACAGGTCCTGTGTGGCTTTATCCGGCTCTTCCCCAGCCTGGCGGGTAGACTCCTCGCTGGTGAGATTCCTGATGCCCTGCTCCGTCTTAAAGTGGATCTTCACCCACCAGTACTCGCCCTGGGCATTATACCACATAAACGCGTGGCCGCTATACCCGTTCATGTGGCGGTAGTTCCATGGCGTGCCCCGATCAGAGAAGAGGATGGTGACCTGGTGAATGGACTCCGGGGTGAGCGACAGAAAGTCCCAGAACATGTTGGGATCCTTCAGGTTGGTGGCCGGATTCCGCTTTTGGGTATGGATGAAGTCCGGGAACTTGATCGCGTCCCGGATGAAAAACACGGGGGTGTTGTTACCCACGAAGTCGTAGTTGCCCTCCTCGGTGTAGAACTTCACGGAGAAGCCTCGGGGGTCCCGCACCGAGTCGGCCGATCCCTTCTCACCACCGACGGTGGAGAATCGCGCAAACAGGTCGGTCTTCTTTCCAATCTCGCAAAGGAACTTGGCACGCGTGTACTTCGTGACATCGTGTGTAACCTCGAAGTATCCGTAGGCCCCGGCTCCCTTGGCATGCACCACGCGCTCGGGAATCCTCTCGCGATCGAAGTGGGCCAGCTTATCCACCAGATGAACGTCCTGGATAAGCATGGGACCCTTAGGACCGGCCGTCATGGAGCTCAGGTCATTGTCAACGGGCATGCCGTGACTTGTCGTCAGAATCTTCTTATTGTCTGCCATTGCATCTCTTCCTTTCCGGCCTCTCCTGGATGAAGGCGGAGAGGGCCGCATCTTCAGGAAACGCTAGCCGAGTTGCCGATCTCCGCGCAATATGTCTTCCCACTGCCCAAAACTATTTATGAAGAGATATTCCCAGCCGTTGAAACCTGATATGGAGTATGGGCCCATATCTGAAATGTAACTCTATCTTCTTCCTAATTCAATAAAATACGTTAAAATAAAATTATTCGGCTTGATATCGCATGCTCAATAATACTTTCAATAACATGAACGGGGAATATACGTGATATCGCTCCAGGCCCCGGCTCTTTGAACAGACGATGGGGGCGGTGCGGCACCGAAAACGCAGGCGCCGGACGATTGGCGACTCTCGTCCATTGGACAAGTCCATTTTGTGCCGCCACCAGGCCTACCCCAACTATATGAGTGATGGGAAGTGAAGGCCTCTCAAACGCATCCGGTGGTAAAGCAGAATGTGGCGCCTTCCACATAGAACCAGGCACCGTAGGCCGGCGGCGGGTTTGAGAGGATGTCCCACTTTCTTCGGGATTCAAAGCGGGACAGGCGTTCGGCCTTCTCGCCATGCGGCGCAATAGGTGGAAGGGTGCGAATGCGGGCCGCTCCCATCATTCGTGGGAAATGAGGGTGGTTTCGAGGGCGCCGGCGGTGAATAAAAATCAGCCGCCGAGTTACGGAAGCGTATTACGGTATTTGGATATAGCTTGTCACCTGGCGTGCTATCGTTTCGCTGGCGGACGAAGAAGCTAGCCGGCGGCCATGGAGCGCCCTGTCAGCCAATAATCTTTGTTTTAAAACCGAATCTGCAGGCCGCCGCCAAATCCGTAATCGGAGTGCCATTGACCGACAAGGGTAAAGTTCTTATGAACCAAATAGGAGAGGCTAGCGCGGTCTTCCCAAAGATCGTGGGTGTCGTACTGGGACTCACCGAATAGCGCAAGGCGGGGTGTCAGTTCTAATAATTTGCCCAGGTTGAACCTGGCGCCGCCGCCGGAGTCAATCCATGCGCGCGATTCTACGTTGAGCGGCAGCAGATATCGGATCCCAAGCACGGCCCGGGTATCCTCATAATCATTACTGGCGCCTGTTAGATCGGCGCCGGCGAACAGGGTGAAAAAGCGGTTAATGTAGCGATCCCAGGTGATGATGGCCTCCCACTGGGTGTCGTCCACCTCTTGCCACCCCACCTCCCATCCTACAATCAAGATATTCCTAGTGTTGGAAATGGATAGAAAGCCCTCGGTCATGTTTCCCAGGGCGTCGGCCTGGCCCCAGGAATACCAGGAATCTTTGTAGAGCTTAGGCCGAATTGAGGCCAGCTGCGGGTCGACGGTAAAGCCCTCGTAATGCACGACGCGGGCCATGCCGCCTTTCATGTGATAAAGCAGGTGGCAGTGGAAGAACCAATCGCCGAACTCGTCGGCGGCAAATTCGATGACCGTGGTGGACATGGGGGCGACATTAACGGTATGTTTGAGCGGGGCGTAGTCGCCCTGGCCATTGATAACGCGGAAGAAGTGGCCGTGTAAATGCATGGGGTGGTGCATCATGGTGCGGTTGATGAAAATTAAGCGCACTACCTCGCCCTGGCGGATTCGAATCACGTCGCTCTCTCCAAGGATCTTATTATTGATCAGCCAGATATAGCGCTCCATGTCTCCATCTAAGGTGAGGCGGATTTCACGCACCGGTTTATCCTCGGGAAACGCTGTAGGTTTGGTCGACCGCAGTTTGGAATAGGGTGGCCAAGGGCGGCTGGGGTCCCGGCCATCAACGGCCAGGTTTTTAGATGAAGATACATCCGCTGCCAGAGGGCGGAAGTTATAGCCAAACATTTTGCCACTCTTAGGCGCCGGAACCTCTTGTGTCATGTTATGAGTTGTTTTCTCTTTATCCGCCTCGGTCATGGCCATTCCAGGGTGAGCGATCATCGGTTCCATACTGCTCATATTCCGCATTTTACTCATGTCCATCGGCTTCATATTCATCATTCCAGGCCGGTCGAATTTTCCAGCATCCACATCGTTGCCGGGCATGCCCATGGCTCCCGGAGGGGTGAGGGCAAAAAGCTGCTTGATGGTGATCTCTCCCATTGTATGATAGAGGTTGGGGTGGGGTACGTCTTGGGCTGGGTGGCGCTCACCGCTGCCAATCCAGGCCGATGTATACCCGGAACCGTCTTGGGCGGTAGCACGAAACTCATAGGCCCCTGCTGAGGGGATCCGGATAAGCAGATCGTAGGTCTCTGCGATGGCTATCATCAAACGCTGCACATTGACCGGTTCCACTACCTGGCCGTCCGTGGTGATAATAGTCATCGCTCCCCCGGCAAACTCGACGTAGAAGTTGGTGCCTGCGCCGGCATTTATGATGCGCAGCCGCACGGTTTCTCCCGGCTCAGCAGAAAGGGCAATTTCAGGCTGGCCATTTGCCAGGAAGAAGTCGTAGGCGATATCCGAGATGTCCATGGGCGGCATACGAAGCAGTTCGCGCTTAAAGTAGTCACCCAGCATGCCGATGCGGGCCGCGCCTATAATGCTCTGGGCGCTCCCTTTCTCAAGCGCGTACCACTCGCTGCCACGTTTTAATGTACGGAGCACATCGTGGGTATCCTCATCGGTCCAATCAGAGATTATCACCACGTAGTCACGGTCTGCATCCCGGACTGCCTCATGCGGCTTGATCACAATGGCGCCGTAAACACCTTTTTGCTCCTGCAGGCCGGTGTGGGAGTGATACCAGTAGGTCCCGCCATGACGAATGGGAAATTCATAGGTAAAGGTCGCCCCCGGCATGATGGGAGGGAAGCTCACATAGGGGACGCCATCCATATTTGGCGGCACAAGCACGCCGTGCCAGTGAATGGAGGTCTCCACGTCCATCCGGTTATGAACGTGAATCCGGGCGGTATCGCCTTCTTCGAAGTTCAAGGTCGGCCCGGGGCTACTTCCATTGATAGTCATGCCCAATGTGGGTTTTCCAGTGATGTTTACTTCTTGCTGGGCGATAGTGAGTTTGTATTCGACTATTGCTGCCTGAATCGATGTATGGGTGCCGATGATACAGATAATGGAGGCCCCAACTGCTATGAATCTTGCGTGCCACACCATTTAATTTCTCCTTGCTCTAGCTAACGGAGCGGTACAAAGCGCCGGCTTATCCGCTATTTATGAAACAACTGGGCAGGCCGTTCAAAACGGGAATTGAAACTTAAATTAAGCCATAGATCATAGATGTGCTATCTGATATATCTAATGATAACACGGCAACACGATCACTTGGATCGACATGGGGATTGACCCCGCCCTGACCCTGGGCTGACCCACGGGGAGTCCCGGGCAAGCCTTTGGACTGGGCGCCGGAGCTGAGCGAAGTTGCCGGTGAGCTGGCGGTTGAAGATATAGGCTGTGCTCCCGGCCTACCCCATATATGGTATCCCACTAGTTAGCAGCCCCATCATGCTGAATTAATTTCCATTTCATTTGATGTGAGAATTAACTTTGCGGATTAATCGTTACCAGCAGTTGGCCGCATATCACCTTGGACCGCAAATACCCAGGATTTTCTCTGTGATAGCGGGTATGGCTTATAACGGGCCTGCCCGCCAGTTCCGGCCACACAGACACCAACCCCGAACTCACGAGGGGTGACAATGCCCGCCCCACAGCCAGAGATTACGCCGCAGGAAGCGCTGCCGATTGAGAGCATTCAGACGGTGAGTTTCCATACCCTGGGTTGCAAGCTCAACCAGGCGGAGACGGCGGCTATTGCGGCCAGATTTAAGGAGCGGGGCTGCCAGGTGGTGCCCTTTCGCCAGGCGGCCGATTTGACCTTTATCAATACTTGCACGGTGACAGGTGAGGCCGATGCCAAAAGCCGGCAGGCCATCCGGCAGGCAGTGGCAGCCTCACCAGGGGGCCGGTTGGTGGTGGCGGGTTGCTATGCGCAGCTCAAACCGGAAGAAATTGCCGCCCTGGAAGGGGTGGACCTGATACTGGGCAACCGGGAAAAGTACCGGGTGCTGGAGTTGCTGGAACAACTGGAACGGGGCGGCGGCGAGCGGCCGCTGGTATATGTGGACGGCCTCGACGAGGTCGAGACCTATGACGAATCACCATTCATCTCGTCCACCGGCCGGACCCGGGCCTTCCTGAAGGTCCAGGACGGCTGCGATTTCCATTGCAGCTTCTGCATTATCCCGGCGGCCCGGGGCCGGGCCCGTAGCCGGTCGTTGCACGGTTGCCTGAGCGAGGCCCGCCGACTGGTGGACGCCGGCTACCGGGAGTTGGTGCTCACCGGCGTGAATATCGGCACCTGGCGGGAGGGGGACTTGGTGTTCCACGATTTGTTGGCTAGCATCAGTGAGACCGAGGGCTTGCGCCGCTTGCGGATCAGTTCCATCGAACCGCAGCTGGTCACCTCCCGGATGCTGGAAATTATGGCCGGGCGGGAAAATATCTGTCCCCACCTGCACCTGCCGTTGCAGCACGCTTCCGACCGGATCCTGGGGGCCATGCGCCGCCGGTACAGTTTGCGGGATTATCAAGACACCCTGGAGCGGGTGATCACGGCACTTCCTGAAGCGGCGGTGGGCGCCGATATAATCGTCGGATTTCCAGGTGAAACCGAAGACGAATTCAACCAGCTGGCCCAGGCCGTGAGCGCTTTGCCGTTGACCTACCACCACATTTTCCGCTATTCGGAACGCCAGGGGACAGTGGCCGCCTGCCTGGAAGGCTCGGTCGATCCGCGGGAACGCAAGCGGCGTAGCGCGCTGCTGCGGGCCATCAGCCGCCGGAAGCGGGAGGCCTATGCGCTCAGTTTCATCGGCCGGACCCGGGAAGTTTATTTCGAAGGCCGGCCCCGGAACGGACAGTGGGAAGGGCTGACCGATAACTACCTGCGCGTCAGGGTGGCCAGCACCGGCAGCGGCCGGGAGCCGTTCCAATTGGTACGATTGCAACAGCTGCAGGGCGAAGTGCTTCAGGGGACTGCGGTGGCATGAACAAATTCATCGGTGTGGCGGGCAATATCGGGGTGGGCAAGACCACCTTCACCAAAGCGCTGGCGGAGCGGTTGCAGCTGAAATCCTACTTCGAATCGGTGATCGATAACCCTTACCTGTCCGATTTCTACGGCGATATGCACCGTTGGAGCTTCCAGTTACAGATCTATTTTCTGCACCACCGCTTCCGGACCCATTCCGACATGTCCAAATACGATGGCGGGGTAGTCCAGGACCGCACCATCTACGAAGACGTTGAAATCTTTGCCCGCAACTTGTATGAGATGGGGAATATGACCCAGCGGGACTGGGATAACTATCGGAACCTTTTCTCAATCATGACGTCATTCCTACGGAAGCCGGACTTGATTATATATCTACAGGCCTCGACCGATACCCTGCTGTCGCGCATCAGGGGCCGGGACCGGGACTTCGAGCGTTCCATCGATCCGGAGTATCTGCACCGGTTGAACGTGGCCTACGACCAATGGATAAACCGCATAAAAGAGCGCGAACCGGTGATGGTGGTCGATACTAACCGCTTCAACATTTTTCGTGATGAAAAGCGACTGGAAACCATCCTGGCCGAGATTCAGGAGCGACTGGCTCCCTCCCAGCTGGCAGCTGAAGGGCTGGCGCGGTGAAAAAGTTGGCGATATTCATATCCGGGGGCGGGAGCAACTTTCGCGCGATCCAGGCTTCGATTTTGGCGGGCCGGATCGAGGCCCAAGTGGCGCTGGTGGTGACTGATAAGCCCCAATGCCCCGGCGCCGTCTACGCCCGGGAGCAGGGCATCGAGGTCTATATTTATCCTACCCATGACCGTCAACCCACTGACCTGTTGCAGGCGTTGGAGGATCGGGAATGCCGGCTGGTGGTGCTGGCCGGCTATCTGAAAATGGTGCCATCGGAAGTGGTGCGCGCTTACCAGCGCCGAATGCTCAACATCCATCCGGCCCTGCTGCCCGCCTTTGGGGGACAGGGGTACTATGGCCGGCGGGTCCACGAGGCGGTGCTGCAGTCCGGCCAGACCCAATCAGGGGCGACGGTGCACTTCGTGGATGAGCAGTATGACCATGGGCCCATCGTGGCCCAGGCGACGGTGCCGGTCCTGCCGGGCGACACCCCCGAAAGTCTGGCGGCCCGGGTGTTGGAGCAAGAGCATATCCTTTACCCCCAGGTGTTGGCGGCGCTCTGC
>JADFMC010000099.1 GCA_022564085.1 Fidelibacterota bacterium
CGGGGACTGGGCATAAAACCCTCCATGTCCCCCCAGGTGTTGACTGACGGTGGCACCGTGATCTATGGCCCCGGCAACTACCCCCGCGAATTCGCCGTGGCCCAGGGCGTGGTAGGCTATCACAAGGATCCCACCGCCGCCGCCGCTGACGCCCGGGTGGTGGGTAATCCGGTGACCATCAAAGGCCAGAGCACATCCGGCGGTATGGCTACCGATGTGGTGATTGCCCTGGCCGATGCTCAGCGGGTGGCCGGCATGGACGGTTTCGGCGAGGCCCTTTCCGCCTGCCGGGTAATGTTTATCCTCGACTGAGTTTAGCCAGTTTTAAAACTTGACCCCGGCCGGGGTGCTGCCGGAAGGAGTTTGCCATGACGTTCCTCCAGAGTGGTTTCTATTCCGCCATCCCGCGATCGGCGGCCATAGCGGGCTTGGCCATTTTGCTGGGCGGGCCGGCGCCCACCGGGCTGTCGGCCCAGGGCAAGCAATTGTTCGGCAAGGTGACATTCCCTCTGGGCGATGTTCAAGTGCAGGTGGCCAAAACCCCCGATTGGACCAAAGCTGCCATGAACCAGGAGCTGTTCGTGGGTGACAGACTCAAGACGGCGGTGAAATCGCGTTGCGAGATTACCTTAAACGGCGGTGGCAAGTTCCGGATCGGGGAAAAATCGGAGGTGCTGCTAACCGAAGCGAAGGTTACCGCCCTCAAAAAGGACTTCGGCGCCACCGTCACTCGCGGGCAGGTGTGGGTGGCAGCTAAGGCGGCCTTCGGGGAAACCAAGAATGTGGCGGTGCGGACCCCCACGGCGGTGGCGGCTATTCGCGGCACCAAGTACCGGGCGGTGGCCGGTGAGGAGGAGAGCTCCGTACTGGTCTACGAAGGTAAAGTGGACGTCAACTGGGCTCAGGGATTAGATCAGTCGGAGGAGGATCAGCAGGGCGACAGCGGGGGACCGATACGTCTCATCCAGCCCACGGAGGTGGCGCCTCCCGAGGAGGTGCCCGGGCCTTATGAGGTGACCCTGGAGGATTGGATCACCATTGTGGAGGGCATTCAGATAAACGTGCGGGCCGACGGCAAGTATTCTATGTTCGAGTTCGACCAGGCCGCCGATGCCGGTCTGGACTTCGTCCGCTGGAACAAGGATTTGGATACGGAGCAAGGGGAATAGTCCCTGAGCTAGAGGAAGGAACCGGGCGATAGTGATTCAACTGCGGGCTGTGTTGAACAAGGCGCTTATCGGCGCCGGGCTGGGATTGGTCTCAGCCTTTTTTCTTTGGTTTATAACCTCCGCCGATTGGCTGTTTCTGAAAAAGGTGGTGGACGGTTACGAGTACCGCTCGTACGATGCCCGCTTCAAGGCCCGGACGGCCGACTACCGGGAAGAATCCATCGACACAGTGCTCATAGTGGATATCGACCAGCAAAGTATCAACGAGCTGGGCAATTACTTCCGCTGGTTCCACGATAAGCACGGCACCCTGATCGATTACATCAGTTCCGGCCATCCCCGGGCGATCATATTCGACGTACTCTTTGATGCCGAGCCGGACCTCAATCACGATACCGCCTTTGTGGCCGCTACCTACCGCTCCGGCCTCGTTTATCACGCCATCTCGCTCTCCCAGGCCGATACGCTCAACTTCCAATATCCCATGGAAGCACCTCCCGAAGGCGTGCATCTGCACGTGCTGGCGGCCGGCGAAGGATTTTCAGAGGCGGCGGTACGCTATTTTGGTGACCCGGCCGCCGCGGACTACCTGCGCGAGATCAACGCCGACCTGCTGCCACCCGACGGCCTGCCGCGAGCCGGGCAGGTGATTCGCATTCCCACTGTGCTGGATGCCCAGAGCATGATCTTGCCCCTACCGCCGGAAACAGCCGCCCGTTTCCCTTCCGGTGAACGCTTTGACATCACATTCATCGACTTGCTAAACGCAGCGGCTGGCATCGGCAGCGCCAATTTCCCGCAGGACTCGGACGGCATTATCCGCCGGTCGCCCACCGCCGTCTATTTCTCCAGTGCAGACCAGGTGTACCCCAGTCTGACTATGGCGGCCGCCATGGACCTGTTGGATGTGCCGTTGGACGGGTTGGAATACGACTTCGATGAAATGCGTCTCCGGATGCGTAATCGAGACGGCGAAGTAGTGCGGGATATGCCCATCGATGAGCAGGGCCGCATCTGGGTGAATTACTACGGCAAGCATCGCACCTTCCGCTATATCCCCTATGCCTGGGTCTCACCGGATATGCTGCCGGCTGACTATTTCCAGGACAAGGTCGTGCTGGTAGGGTCCACCCTGGCGGGCTTGATGGACCTGCGTTCCACCCCGGTGCAGGAGACATTCCCGGGGGTGGAAATCCATGCCAATGTGATCATGAGTCTGCTTCAGGGGGAGTTCGTACGGCCGGTGTCCAAGTCAACTACGGTGATACTCATCCTACTTCTAGGCGGGGTATTAGGCACTATCCTGGTCCATGTGCGAACCATCTGGTCCTTGCTGGCCACCCTGGCGGCCATCGGATTATGGATCGTGTTTGCCTATCTGCGCTTCCTGAATGACTTGGTGGTGTTGGAGATAGTCCGGCCGCTGATCAGTGTGGGCGGGGTCTTTCTGAGCGTCAACCTCTACCAATTCCTGGTACTGGATAAAGACAAACGCTTCCTGAAGAAATCTTTCAGCACTTACATGTCACCTGAATTGATCGACCAGCTGGTGACTTCGGGGATCGAGCCGGAGCTGGGCGGCGAGTCCAAGGTACTCACGGCCTATTTCACCGATATCCAGTCGTTTTCCTCGTTCTCTGAGATACTCACCGCCACCGAGCTGGTGACGTTGCTCAACGAGTACCTCACCGCCATGACCGATGTGCTACTCGAGCAAGGCGGCACCCTCGACAAGTATGAGGGCGATGCTATCGTGGCCTTTTTTGGCGCTCCCCTGCCTATGGAGGATCATGCCGTCCGGGCCATTCGCACCGCCCTGGTAATGCAGCAAAGTCTGGCCGATCTACGCGAAAAATGGTCGAGCGAAGGGGATAAATGGCCCACCATGGTACATGGCATGCGCATGCGTATCGGAATCAATACGGGAGAGTTTGTCACCGGCAATATGGGCTCGACAACCAGAATGAACTACACCATGATGGGCGACATTGTCAACACCGCCGCCCGGCTGGAGGCCTCCGCCAAGCAGTACGGGATCTACATCCAGTGTACCGTCCAAACCCTCAACAACGCCGGTCCCGAGGCCTTCGAATGGCGGGACATCGACAAGGTCAAGGTAATGGGCAAATCCGAGGCGGTGGAGACGGTGGAGATCATGGCTCGGAAGGGTGGATTGACAGCCGAGCTGAGCAGGATGCGCGATATCTTCCAGAATGGCATCGAAGCCTACCGCCAACAGAAATGGGATCAAGCCCGTCAACTCTTCGAGCAGTCGGAGCCGCTGGAGGAAGTGTTTGACAAACGGCCCGGCAACCCCAGCCGAGTCTATATCGAACGATGTAACCATTTCAAAACCAACCCACCCGGTACCGACTGGGACGGCAGCTGGTCCCTGACCTCTAAATAGCCCACTGAACAGGTAAGGTTGGCCAAATAACTAGGTGGATCACCGCCGGCCGGCCTCCCGGCGGAAAATAGCTTCCTAGTCCACCACTAGCCCCTTAATATCGGTTGACCGTTCACGGTCCGACTTCTTGAGCCCGAGTCGTATTACCGAGGTAGAGCATCCGAATGAAACCAGGGTTGGCGCTGGCCCGAATGATGGCCTTAATGGCAGCGGTGTCGGTTGTCACCGCCGGTGGGCTACCCACGTATCCCCCAAACACCACACAGGCGCTGGCCGCCCGCCTTCTTGATCAGCGGTCCCGGCAGCAACTGGAACTTCGAGCCCTGGTTTCGCCGGAGGAAATGGGTTTGCGGCTACTCTCGAGTGGCCGGGTGGCCCAATTGCAGCGTCTGGCGGGCCGGCGGCCGATTTATTACATCACTGATAATCTGAATGCCGCCCGCACAGTCGCCACCCAGCGGCTATGGTCCGGTGGCGGCCTGGGCTTGGCCCTCACTGGCGGCGGTGTAACAGTGGCCGTCTGGGATGGCGGCGGGGTGCTGGCGTCACACCAGGAATTCGGTGGCCGGGTCACACGGATGGACGCTACCCTACCGGTGATAGATCACGCCACCCATGTAGCCGGGACCATTGCCGCTGCCGGGATCGACAACGCTGCCCACGGCATGGCCGGCAACGTCCAGGTGATTTCCTACGATTGGGAGAATGACGCCGCCGAAATGGCCACTGCGGCAGCGGAGGGGCTGGTGCTCTCCAACCATTCCTACAGCATCGCAGCCGGGTGGGAATGGGACTGGCGCGGTGACGACCAATGGGCCTGGTTCGGCGATCCCACTATCGATGCCAACGAAGACTGGATATTTGGCTTTTATCTCCAGGAATCGGCCGACTGGGACCAGATCGCGGCCACAGCGCCAGATTATCTGATTGTCACTTCCGCCGGCAATGACCGTGACGATGCCGGCCCCGGACCCGGCCCGGTGGAGCACTGGGCCTGGGATGGTGTGGGATGGGTGTGGGTACTGGCAGAGCGCGATCCCGACGGGAACTACGATAGTCTGCCCGGCGGCGCCGGTAGCGCCAAGAACGTGCTGGTGGTGGGCGCGGTGGAGGACCTTCCGGGCGGCTACCAGGACTCCGCCGGAGTGCTGATGACCGCCTATAGTTCCTGGGGCCCCACTGATGACGGGCGCATCAAGCCGGACCTGGTGGCCAACGGCACTACCCTGTACTCCACCATGGCCTTGGACGGGGCCGCTTACGACACCCTCAGCGGCACTTCCATGGCCGCCCCGGCGGTCACCGGCTCTTTGGCTCTCCTCCAGGAGCACTACCGCGCGACCCACGGCGGCGCCCAGCCCCGCTCGGCCACCCTGCGGGCCCTGGTGGTGCACACCGCCGATGAGGCCGGGGATGCTCCCGGGCCGGACTACCGCTTTGGCTGGGGCCTGCTGAATACTGCCGCGGCAGCGGCAGTCATCTCGATGGACACGCTGGACAACCGCCGGCTGCAGGAACTGGTATTGGCTGATGGTGGGGAGGTCACCCTCACGGTCTCCAGCGATGGGTGGGCGCCTTTAAAGGTCACCCTGGCCTGGACCGATCCGCCCGGGACAGTGCCCATTGCGGCAGTCGACCCCCTTGATCTTATGTTGGTCAACGACCTCGATGTCACCCTGACTAATCTGGCCACCGGGCAGGTGAATTTCCCCTGGGTTTTGGATGGCGACAATCCTTCGCTACCAGCGGCCACCGGGATCAACGACCGGGATAATATCGAGCAGGTAATGCTGGCGGCTCCCATCCCGGGAGATTACCTGGTCACCATCGATCACAAAGGTATCCTGGTGAATGGTGCGCAACAATTTTCCCTGGTGGTCACCGGCGCAACCTTTCCGGTGCTGCCACGCGTGCTGGTGTGGGATGGAGATTCCACCGCAGACGATTACAGCGGCCGGTTTATTCGCGATCTCCTCCAGGCCGGTGACACCATCGAGGTCGATTACCGTACCACCCTGCCGGCCGATCTGTCCGGGTACGACGCGGCCTTTCTTTCGTTTGGCAATTCCGGCGCCAGTAAGGGGAATACCCCGTTCACCGGTGAGCTGGCCGCAATAGTACAGGCCTACCTGGCAGGTGGCGGTCGCCTCTACCTGGAGGGTGGCGACGCCCTGGCCCAGGTCGCATTGGATGCGGCAGGCAAGGATTCTCTGTGGAATATGCTGGGTATCGGTTCGGTGGCCGACGGCCGCTTTAACCAACTTGATAGTTTAATTGGGCAGCTTGGAACCCTCACCGAAGGGATGCTGTTCACCGCTTCGAATCAGTTCGGGACCCAATATATCGACCTCTATTTCCCCGGTACGGGACTGGCGGCTTTTCAAGAGACCGACTACGGGGTGGTGGCGGTGCAACAGGCTAATGAATACGGCAGCCGGAGCTTTGTCTTCTCATACGCCCTGGCCGCCCTGGTTGATGACACGCCACCCTCGACCAGGGCAGAGCTGCTGCGCCGGATTTACGATTTCCTCCTGGAGCAAGCCCCGACCCCCACTATCACCGCTATATCACCTGAGGCCATTTGGCGTGGCCGGCGCACACTGGTTAACCTGTACGGTGAAAACCTGGCCGAGGTGACCGCCATCAGCGTGGACCAGCCGGCGGTGGTGGAGAACCCCCCTGTGATCGGCGCCGGGGGGGATCAGGCCTCGGTATGGCTGACTATTGCCGCAGAGACTGCCGCTGATTCGGTTACTATCACCGCCCAGGCCCCCGGCGGTTCAGCGGCTATCGCCCTGCGCCTGGACTATGCCCCCCAGGCCGTGGATGATACTGCCGCCACGCCCGAGGATAGCACCATCGTGCTGGCAGTGCTGTTGAACGACCGGCATCCCCCAGGCGATCCGCTGCAAATCAGCGCTGTCTCGTCAGCGGTGTACGGGTCAGTAACCTGGCAGCCCGGTGATACGACAATTCGTTACTCGCCGCCAGCTGATTACTTCGGTCCTGATAGCTTTACCTATACCGCAGTGGATACCGGCGGGGCAACCACCCAGGCCTCCGTTTGGCTGACAGTACTCTCGGTTAATGATCCCCCACTGTTTACCTCGCCGTCAGTGGCCCCGGCCATTCAGGATCAATGGTTCGTCTACCGGGCCACGGCCACCGATGCCGATAACGATTCACTCGTGTTTTACTTCTACAACCTGCTCTCCTGGCTGACCGCAACCGATGGTGACACTGTGATGGGCACCCCCAGTCCGGACGATTCCGGCGGAGTGTTCCTGGTCACCGCCTGGGATGGCCAGCTCTATGACTCCCTGGAGGTCACCGTCACCGTTACCCCAGTCAACCACCGGCCCACGGCCCGGGACGATGTGGCCGTTACCCTGGAGGACTCAGCCGTGGTGGTTCCGGTCCTGGTAAATGACAGCGACCCCGATGACGGCGACACCCTGCGCGTCATCCTGCTGGGACCAGGACGGCAAGGCGGAGTGGTGGCGGCCGCCGGTGATACAGCCTTGAGCTATAGGCCCCCGGCTGACTATTTCGGGCTTGACACCGTGGCTTACGCCGTCCAGGATACAGAGGGGGCCGCCGATACGGCCCTGGTGTTCATTACCATCCAGCCGGTTAACGATCCCCCGGGGCCATTCACGCTCCTGACACCTGTAAGTGTGTTCGAAATCGAGTTTACCAGTGATAACCTGGACGACACGTTGCAGTTCACCTGGGAGCCTGCCCTTGATGTAGATGGGGATAGCGTCCATTATTCCCTATGGGTGACGCCCGCCCTGGCCGGGGTGCTGGCGGTGGAACCGGGCAGCGATACCAATTTTATACGGCTTTACAGCGGCCTGGCGGCGGCGGCCCTGGCAACGGCGGAACGGCTTCGGTGGGGCAGCTGGACAATCC
>JADFMC010000100.1 GCA_022564085.1 Fidelibacterota bacterium
CATGTTATGTCTTAGGGTTAATGTGGCTCAATCGGGAATGGTTGACCATGTTAAGGGCCAATGGATCGATAGTCACCAGTGATGAATGATAGAATTTAGATGGTGAAAACACAGATAATGAGCAGCATCAGAGTAGCTCAATTCGGCTGTGGCTATTGGGGACCGCATCTGATGCGGAACTTATTCGCCCACCCGGCGGTTGAGGTGGCGGGATTAGTGGATACCAATGATAAGGTAAGGGATTGGCTGGCCGGGCACTACCCGGAGTTGCCCTTCTCCACTAACACCGCCATGAAGCAGTTGGAAGAATGGGGTGCTCAAGCGGTGGTGCTGGCCACTCCCGCCGGCACGCATTTTGACCTGGCGAGCCAAGTGCTGGAAAGTGGGCGGCACTGTCTGGTTGAGAAGCCTCTAGCCATGACTTCCGGGGAATGCCGGCAGCTGATCGATTTGGCGACCCGGGCGGGGGTAATCCTGATGGTGGGGCATACTTTTCTTTTTAACCCGGTCGTACGGGAATTAAAGACGATTATTCAAGCCGGCAACCTGGGAGAGATATACTATGCTCATGCGCAACGGCTCAATCTCGGTCGAGTGCGGAAAGACATTGATGCAGTATGGAATCTGGCCCCACACGACATTTCAATCCTATTGTATCTCTTTGGCCAAATGCCCAGCCGGGTCTCGGCCAGGGGGGCATCCTATATCCAGCCCGGCATCGCGGATGTGGCTTTTCTGGACTTGGAATTTCCTGATGGGAAGTACGCCTCCATCCAGGTAAGTTGGCTGGATCCTCAGAAAGTCCGACGTCTGACTGTGGTAGGCAGCCAACAGATGGCGGTCTACGATGATGTGGCCGAGAATAAGCTGGTGATCTATGACAAGGGTGTGGACCGAGCCCATCCGGAGAAGGCCACTTTGGGCTCGTACGAGGATTTCGGAACTTTCCAGCTGCGGTTGAGAGCCGGAGGAATACAAATTCCCCAGATTGATTTTGTAGAACCTTTGAAGATGGAGATTGCCGAATTCGTCGAGGCCATTCTGCAAAACCGTAAACCGCTCACAGACGGGGCCAACGGGTTGCATACCGTGCAGGTGCTGGAGGCGGCTACTCGGTCCATGGCGCTCGAGGGGACCTTCGTGTCGGTGGAGCGCTAATGCTGAAATTTGACCGGCCCCAACTTTATTCCACCGACAACGATACTCGCACCTGCCGTGACGTCTCGGTAGGGAAGGGCACCGTCATTTGGCGCCATGTCAATTTGTATAACTGCCGTTTAGGCGAGGATTGCCTAGTAGGGGCATTCGTTGAAATACAGGCTGGTGCGGTGATCGGTGACCGTACTAAAATCCAGTCGCATACTTTCATATGCGACAAAGTACAGATCGGGGATGATTGTTTCATTGCCCACGGTGTGATGTTTATCAACGACAGGTTTCAAGGCGGTGGTCCCGCCGGGGACCCAACTAAATGGCAAGCGACCGTTGTGGAGGATGGAGTTTCGATCGGCTCGAACGCCACAATCCTGCCGGTACGCATTGGAGCCGGAAGTGTAGTAGGAGCTGGTGCAGTGGTAACCAAAGATGTACCGTCCGGGGTGGTGGTGGTGGGCAATCCGGCGCGCATTATGCACAGATTGGCAGATGAAAACTGAGACTTCGGCATGCCCGCAAGTGATGATCATATCATCGGTGCACCGGTGGAACGATACTCGTATTTTGTATCGAGAAGCCCGGACACTCAGCGATAAATATTGTGTTGAGATAAACGCAGTGGCTCCATTTAAGCAACACAAATGGGAGGACATTCAAATCAGGGGGCTGAGACGTCTGCCACGGTGGGCGCGGCCGATCAATTGGATTACGCTCGGGTGGCGAGCCTTACGCTCTCCGGCGCGCGTGATTCATTTCCACGATCCTGAGCTAATGCCCATCGGCCTGTTATTGCGACTGTGTGGCAAAGAGGTCATTTATGATGTGCACGAAGATGTTTCTCTGGATCTGATGGAAAAAAGTTGGATACCGTTTTTACTTCGGAGACTGGCCGTTTGGATTTACAGGTTTTTTCAGGCTCTGGCCGATCGATTCTTATCTGCCATCGTCACTGCCACGGAGCCGATTGCCACCCAGTTTCATCACCCCCGATTGACAGTGGTCAGAAATTATCCGCCGGCGGATTTTTTCACTGAAACCGGGAGTAGACCAACCTACCGAGTTGGCTCACAACTAAACCTGATATATGTAGGATCCATCACCGAGAGCCGGGGTGTGTTGGAGATCATTATGGCCTGCAAATATCTGCCCGAAAGCTGGGATTACAGGCTTACCATCCTTGGCGGCGCCGAGATGGACTCAGCATATGGCTTGCAACTCTCGGCAGCAGCGCGGCCCTTCAATGGACGGATTGAATTCCAGGGGCATTTGGATTTTAAGCAAGCGATCTCAGCCTTGCAAACGGCACATATTGGCTTGGTCTGCACTCAGCCCACCCCCAATGACGTGGTGGGCCTGCCACTTAAGCTATTTGAGTACATGGTGGCGGGTCTCGCAGTGGTCATGTCAGATTTCCCGGCGTGGCGTGAGTACGTTACTGATTATCCATTGCATGAATCAGTGAATCCCACTGACCCGGCGGCTATTGCCGGCGGAATTCGTGCCTTGGTCCGTAGGCTGCAAGCGGTCGATAGCAAGCAGGTGAGGGAGGACGCGCGGGAAGCCCTGAACAAGTATAACTGGTCTTCACAGGCGAAATCGCTATTGGCACTATACCAGGGTATATTACCCGTTGGAATAAGCATATGATTAATGTCGGATTGATCGGATTTGGTTATTGGGGTCCCAATATGGCCCGCAATGTGCAGGAGAACTCCGGCATGCGATTGCATTCGATATGTGATCTGGATGCCCAGGCACTCGACCTGGCCCGACAACGGTACCCCGGGGTGCTATGCACAAGCCGGGCAGATGAGTTGTTCGCAAATGCGCAGATAGACGCCATTATTATTGCCACCCCTGTGAACACTCACCACCAGCTGGCAGCACAGGCACTGGAGCTAGGAAAGCATGTATTGGTGGAAAAGCCCATGACCGATAAGGTAGCCACTGCCAATAAGCTGAAGGAACTGGCCGCCCGGATGGGCAAGGTGTTGATGGTGGATCATACCTTCGTTTATTCACCGGCAGTGCAAACCCTAAAGAAAATTATCTCCTCAGGCGACCTTGGTGACATTCTGTACTATGATTCGGTGCGCATCAATTTGGGGCTGTTCCAGCATGACATCAATGTCATCTGGGATCTGGCCCCGCACGACATTTCTATTTTAAACTATACTGTTGGCAAGCAGCCGCGCTGGGTTTCAGCTCACGGTAGCAGTCATGTGGGTAACCATCTGGAGAACGTGGCCTATGTCACCCTGGGTTTCGAAGACGATTTTCTGGCCCACTTCCATGTGAACTGGCTGGCCCCGGTGAAGATCAGGCAGACCCTAATCGGGGGCAGCCGAAAAATGGTAGTGTATAACGATATGGAGCCTACCGAGAAGATCAAGATTTATGATAAAGGAATTGATGTTATCCCTCAGAATGGCATCTATGAGACCTTGATCCAGTACCGCACCGGCGATATCGCTGTGCCCCACCTGGAGAACCGGGAACCGCTTAAGATAGAGATGGAACACTTTGTGGATTGCATTCAAAATGGCAAAGTGCCCTGGACCGACAGCCATGCCGGTGTCCAGGTGGTCAAGGTGTTGGAGGCGGCTCAAGAATCAATCAAACAAAACGGTATCCCAATTGATATCGGTTAACGACACCACCGGTCGTGAAACTGCACGGCCAGGGGGGAACTGGTTGACGGACCTCAACATCCTGCCCCGGGTAAGCATTGTCATCCCTATGTACAACGAAGAGCAATATATCGAAGCCTCCGTTCGCTCGGTACTTTCTCAGGAATACCCGGCCGATAAACTGGAGATCCATGTGGTTGACAGCGCATCTACTGATGATTCTGTGCAAGTGGTGCAAGAACAGTTCCGGGATAACAAATCGTCAGTTTACCTTCATAATAACCCAGCCCGTAAAACACCAAAATCACTCAACATCGGTCTGCGGGCATCAACCGGTGACGTGGTCATCATATTGAGCGGTCACGCGGAGATGCAGCCGGACTTTATCCGCTTGAATATAGATAATCTACGACGAGATCAAGTATATTGCAGTGGTGGTACCCAGGTTTATAAAGGCGAGACCTCAAAGCAACTATCCATTGGGGCCGCTATGAACCACCCCTTCGGGATGGCGGCTTCCTACCGTTACAAACAAAAGCAGGGCTATCTGAAAACGGTGGTATACGGCGCATACCGGCGGGAAGTATTTGATAAGATAGGATTTTTCGAGGAGGAGGGAGCTATTCCGGACGATGCTGAGCTGAACTGTCGATTACTCAAGGCCGGCTATAAGATTTATTACGATCCGCGGATTAAATCTTCCTACCACCCTCGGAAAACCATCAGTTCGTTTGCCCGTCAGATGTTCAAATACGGTTATTACCGCAATCAGATGTTTCGTAAGGATAACCTGGGAATTTCCTGGTTTCATTTTATCCCCCCCGCATTTGTTATAGTGCTCCTGGGACTAGTGCTGGCGGCGCCTTTCTATGGCTGGGCCCAAAAGACCCTGGCGTTACTGGTAATAATATACGGTGGCCTAATACTGATCTTTACTCTTGACGCTAAATCAAAGCAGCGGAAGGGACGGATCGCATGGATTGGCTTGGCAATTATGATGGCCCATGTGGCTTGGGGGCTCGGTTTTATCAGGGGAGCGATACGCGCCAGGACCCAATACAGCGAGTTTATCCGGTAAGGATTCATGGATCGGGTTGGTCGCCATCGCGACACGTGACATCCAGGATGCATCTCAAACAGGTTAAAATTTGGAATTAGCATTAATTGCCGACAGCAGGCAGGTTTGCCGACAGTGAAGATTTTAGTTACAGGCAGTCAGGGTTTTATTGGATCGTATCTGGTAGGATCATTGCTGGACGCCGGGCACAGCATCTGTGGCTTGGATAAGTCAACCAAGCATTCGCCACAGCGTGATTATAAAGTTATTAATGGCAGCATTCTCAATAGAGCAGATACGCTCCGGGCGATGGATGATGTGGAATGCATCATCCATTTAGCGGCGGAACACAAAGACCAGGGGATTTCCAAGGAACAGTATTTTCAGGTGAATCAGATCGGAACCCATGTGCTGTTGGAGTGCGCCACCGAGGCCGGCGTGGTCAAGATCATTTTTTTTAGTACCGTGGCAGTTTATGGTGGCTCAGGAGCGGCGGATGAAGGAAAATTACCGCAACCCACTAACAACTATGGCGCCTCAAAGCTGGCCGCCGAGGCTGAAATCGCAACTTGGACTGCTGAGGGCCCGGATCGGAAGGCCGTTGTCATAAGACCGAGCGTAGTATTCGGGCCGTCTAACTACGCTAATATTTACCGGTTGATCAAAAAGATTTCCGATGGGGAGTTCTGGTGGCCAGGTCATGGCAGGAACGTAAAGTCGGTTGCTTACGTTGAGAACTTGGTGAGCGCCACACTTTTCCTTATGGATCGGATGTCTTCCGGCATCGCTTATTATAACTATTCGGACGAGCCTCAGCATACCATGAAGGAGCTAGTAAATCTGATCGCCGAAAAAGCTGAGCAACAAATCTCCCGATTTTATTTCCCCTTTACTATCGTATTGGCCGGTGTTGGCCTGCTGGAATTAATAGGCAGGGTGATCAAGCTCCAAAGCCAAATCACCGTTGATCGGTTACGAAAATTCTGCCAGCATACCGAGTATCCCGCCGAAAAAATCAGGTCGTTGGGATTCCGCCAGCCATTCAGCCTGGAAGAGGGGATTGCAAAGACGGTTGGTTGGTATTTGAAATCCGTTAAGCAGGTTTGATATTAGGTTACCACGAATAGGGTCAAATCAAGTTAAGGATTGATACCATTGTCACCGGAGACGAACATCAGTGAAGAGTTTCGCCAGTGAAGCCACAACCTAAAGTTTCCGAGGCGGTCAATTGGAGAATAGGGGTGATGGAGAGATTTGATCATATACGCACGGTGGCGCCAAGCATACCGCTATTGGAGATTTCTCTGGAGGCATTGATGTCCAGCCCCGAACAAGTGCTATCCGACCTAGCACAATTCCTGGAACTGTCTGCGCCATTTCCTCCCGTTGAGCTCGATTTAAAAGCGGCGCATATGGGCCGATGGCGGCGTGAGTTGACCCCAGCCGGGCAAAAAGAGATAGTAGCACTATTGACACCATTAATATTGCGGTGGGGCTACCAAATTTAAGGATTAATTCCATGATTGTGACCCCAATCCCCCTAGTGGATCTCAAAGCTCAATACCAGACCATCAAGGCGGAAATAGATTCCGCCGTGGCTGAGGTGTTGGACAGCTGCGCCTTCATCGGCGGTCGGTATGTAGAGCAATTCGAGGCGGATTTCGCGGTGTTCACCGGCGCCAGGCATGTGATTGGGGTGGGCAACGGCACGGATGCCTTGTTGATTGCCTTACGAAGCCTACAGCTCGAGCCCGGTTTTGAGGCGCTGGTACCGGCCAACACGTTTATCGCCACCGCTGAAGCGGTGACCCACGCCGGCGGCCGGCCCCGGTTCTGCGACGTAGATCCTGATAGCTACCTATTGGATTTAGACCGGGCCGAGCAGCTGCTGAATGGTAGCACCAGGGTGATCATACCGGTGCATCTATACGGCCAGATGATGGACATGCCGGCGGTTCGTCGGTTTGCCGACCGGCACCAACTAATAGTGGTGGAGGATGCCGCCCAGGCCCACGGCGCTCAGCGCGGGGGAATCAGAATCGGTGAACTGAGTTCGATGGTAACCTACAGTTTTTATCCAGCGAAAAACCTGGGCGCTTATGGCGATGGAGGTGCTGTTACTACCGACGATGAGCGGCTGGCCGGGTTAATACGCAAATGGCACACCCACGGCGGCGACCAAAAATACCGGCACGAGTTCGAAGGGATCAATAGTCGCCTGGACGGCTTGCAGGCCGCCGTATTGTCGGTGAAGCTCAGACACTTGCCCCAATGGACGCTCCGCCGGCGGGAGGTGGCAGAGACTTACCACCGGTTGCTGGAACCTTTGGGGCTGTCTTTGCCCCGGGAAAGCGATCCCGGGAGCCACGTTTTTCACCTGTACGTCACCAGGGTGGACCGGCGGGACCGGGTACTGTCGGTGCTACAGGATAAGGGGGTCCACGCCGGGGTTCATTACCCAATCGCCCTACCATTTTTAGAAGCCTATGAACACTTTGGGCATAAGCCGGAGGAGTTCCCGGTTACCCATGCCCAGATGGGCCAGGTAATATCCTTGCCGCTTTTTCCGGAAATAACAACCGGTCAGATCGAGCGGGTAGCCCAAGCTTTGGGCGAAGCACTGAGGTA